>NZ_JBBEUE010000012.1:0-108887 GCF_037402435.1 Acinetobacter sp. NS-4
TTAGCTCCTAAGATCCTAGTCCAAACATTCTAATCATCAGCAGCATCAGAGTCTGGAGTTTGCTTACTTTAAAATATTTCAAACCTTATCCCATCCAATTTTCATATTTCAAATGAATTAGTGTGTTTAACTATATAAGTAATCACTTACTGGAGAAGCTTTTTCAACTGAAGTGATTATTTTTGGAGAATAAATTAAACCACTGGTTTTGTATAAATTATAATCAAGCAAGCTGAGCCTAATTCATGCTAAAATGCTCGGCTTTCATCTTTGATCTAATTTTAGATCTCCTATCATCTGCCAGCCGAGAATTGCTAGCCATGTCTACTGCTTATACCATGCAGACTGCGCCAAAAGCGTTGTTTGATTACGACAAATATTGGGCGTCTTGCTTTGAACCTGCGCCATTTTTGCCGATGTCACGTGAGGAGATGGATCAACTCGGTTGGGATAGTTGTGACTTTATTTTAGTCTGCGGTGATGCGTATATTGACCATCCCTCTTTCTGTTCGGGCATTATTGGCCGTACTTTGGAGGCTCAAGGTTTCCGTGTCGGGATTATTGCCCAGCCGGACTGGACCAGCGTGGATGCATTCCGTGTCTTGGGTAAACCGAATATTGCCTGGGGTGTAACGGCAGGGAATATGGATTCCATGATCAACCGTTATACTGCTGACCGTAAAATCCGTTCAGATGATGCTTATTCTCCAGATAACGTAGCGAATAAACGTCCTGACCGCGCGGCAACCGTATATTGCCAACGTGTGCGTGAAGCTTATCCCGATGTGCCTGTGCTTTTAGGCGGTATCGAAGCTTCATTGCGTCGTATTGCACATTATGACTATTGGTCAGACAAAGTCCGTCGTTCAGTGTTGATGGATTCTAAAGCTGATCTTCTCATGTATGGTAATGGTGAGCGTTCGATTACTGAAGTAATGCATCGTTTGGCCAAAGGCGAAAAAATTCACGAAATTACTGATGTTCGTGGCACTGCATTTATCGTGAATAAGTTAAACCGTCCATCTAAAGCCAAGTTTGTGGAAATTGCATCGAATGATGTCGATACTATTGGTCGTGTAGATCCGATCATCAATCCTTATGTGATGACTGAAGACTTGGATGGCTGTGAAATTGAAAAAGATAAGGGTAATTCTTTAACCCAATACCAAAATTTCCAAAAAGAAATTGTTACGAATCAAATTGTTCGTGAAGGGGATCAACTCGATCCTGATACGCAAATTGTACAGTTACAGCCCGCATCCAAAGCAATTAAACACAAATTGCCACCACGTGAACTGGCGGTAATTCGTTTGCCTGCATTTGAAGAAGTGGTCAATGATCCTGTGCTGTATGCCCATGCCAACCGTATTTTGCACTTGGAAACCAATCCCGGGAATGCCCGTGCCCTGGTACAAAAGCATGGCGAACGTGATGTTTGGTTAAATGCTCCACCGATTCCGTTAACGACGGAAGAAATGGACTATGTGTTTGACTTGCCTTATGCACGTCTGCCACATCCAGCTTATGGTAATGCACGTTTCCCGGCATTCGACATGATCAAGTTCTCTGTGAATATCATGCGTGGTTGTTTTGGTGGTTGTACCTTCTGTTCGATTACGGAACATGAAGGTCGTATTATTCAAAACCGTTCAGAAGAATCGATTCTACGTGAAGTTGAAAAAATTCGTGATACCGCGCCTGGCTTTACTGGCATTATCTCGGACTTGGGTGGTCCAACCGCAAACATGTACCGATTGGCATGTAAAGATCCTGAGATCGAGAAAAATTGCCGTAAGCCTTCTTGTGTATTCCCGGGCGTGTGTCAAAACTTGCATACCGATCATGCACCATTGACCCAGCTGTACCGAAAAGCACGTGCGTTAAAAGGCATTAAGAAGATTTTGATCGGTTCAGGTTTACGTTATGACCTAGCGGTGTTAAACCCAGAATATGTCAAAGAATTGGTCACTCATCACGTCGGTGGCTACTTGAAAATTGCGCCTGAACATACCGAAAAAGGTCCATTATCCAAGATGATGAAACCGGGTATTGGCACCTATGACCGTTTCAAACAAATGTTTGATCGTTTCAGTAAAGAAGCCGGTAAAGAACAGTATCTGATTCCTTACTTCATTGCGGCGCATCCTGGCACGACTGATTACGATATGATGAACCTAGCGATTTGGTTGAAGAAGAACGGTTTTCGTGCCGATCAGGTACAAACCTTCTATCCATCGCCAATGGCCACAGCAACGACCATGTATTACACCGGTAAAAACCCGCTGGCGAAAGTGGCGCGTTATACTGAAAATGTGGATATTGTAAAAGGTGAGAAGCGTCGTCGCTTGCACAAAGCTTTCTTGCGTTACCATGATCCAAATAACTGGCCAATGTTACGTGAAGCTTTGAAAGAAATGGGCCGCTCAGACTTGATTGGTAATTCGAAACAACATCTGATTCCGAGCTATCAACCGCAAGGCACAGAAGGGCAATATCAGTCGGCACGCAAGAAAAACTCGACCTTGGCGGGAGATTCTGCAAAACGTACCGGTGAAAATACTGCACGTAATCAATCACGTAATGTTGCCAATACAAATGGCAATAATCGTCCTAAAAAAGGCCAGATCCTGACTCAACATACCGGCTTACCACCACGTGAAACTGGGGAAAAACGTCCATTTTCGGGTTCTAAATCCAAAACTAAATCTAAGCCTAAGTCAAAAGCTTGATTTAAAAATCAAAAAAGGACGCTTAGGCGTTCTTTTTTATCATTCAATTAAATAGCACTCTAATGAAAACAGCTCATCGGAATTGTAGGACAATATGCAAAAGTAGTCTTGCATCCCTACTGTGCCTTGAGCTACAGTAATTCGGTGTCAGATAATGGATGAATCCTAGGCATAGATGTAAAAAATAAAATCAGTGCAACTTTTTGTCAGCATTTATAATGATTTTGTCATGATTGAATGCAGTTCGTTTGCTTGAAATATTTAATAAAAATAAGCGTTGTATACTGAGGTTGATAACAAGCATCGGTGTGACACCGGAAAGACTATAAAAAATTAAAGGATTAAGAGGATGATAATTTATATTTTGGTAGGAAGTTTACTTCTGTTTGGCATTCTGCTGAAGGCTTGGAAAAGTCTGGAAGGTAGTGCTAAACAGCAAGATAGTGCTTTAAAACAAAGGGCTATTTTTAATATTAGTGAACAGATAACCTTTACACGCCTTAAAGAAATATTGCCGCGCAGTACCGTGTTGGTTCATGTTTCATTTGATGCCTTGCTGACGACCAAATACAGCCGTACCCGCCATAAATATCGCAATATGGTGGCAGATTTTGTGATTCTGGATGAACATCATCAGGTGCTTGCCATTATTGCATTGGATGATCCTATGGCCTTACGGCATCCGCAAAATGCCCAATATCAGGATGCGCTGTTGGCGATGGCCGGGTATCGGGTGATTCGTTATGAAGATGTGCCGGAATATTTTCAGTTAAGACAAGATTTTTTAATTGAAAACCCTACTGATTTTCAGCTAGATGAGTTAACAGAAGCTTCAATAAAAAAGTATGATTTTTATCCAGATTTAGGCCGTAAGAAAATCCGAATGTTAGGTTAAATCAGCATAAGCATGAATGACATTCATGCTTATTTTTTTGCATTTTTAATGCGATGCACGAACAGCAGTAACCGTCATTTCCACCAAAACATCAGGGGCATACAGCTTGGCTTCGACACAGGTACGGGGCAGGGCTTCAATATCAGTCACCCAGGCATCCCAGATTTCATTCATTGCTGCGTAGTCATTTTCAATATCTTTTAAATAAATAGTTACAGACATAATCTGGCTCTTGTCTGTACCCGCATCTGCCAGCAAGCGATCAATAATTTCCAGGGTTTGTCGGGTTTGACCTTTAATATCCAGTGTGGTATCTGTAGCCAATTGACCAGCCAGATATACCAGATTGCCTGAAATAGCAATTTCAGAAAAGCGCTTTTCAACATGCAGGCGTTGTACTGTCATAATATAAGTCCTATATTTTTGGCATAGTTGCTGCGAGCCATATCTTGGTCATACAAGCCTGCAGCTAGGTAGATGACAACATCATAATGCCATGAGCCTTTAGCGTAAATCATTTATCGAGCAGCCATGGTTAAGCTAAAGCTGTCGCAGAAGAGATTTTTAAAATTAACGGGAAAATTAGAATATGCAGCCTGAAATAGACTGTTTTTTAAGAATGTATAGAGAGGTGTAAAAGGATATGTAAGAGGTAGAAGAGAGAAGCCATGCTGTTCAACAGAGTTGCCCTGTAATATTCGGATTTGATCGTCACGCCAATCACAGGACAGCATGCTAAAAGTAAAGGTGATTTTTAGCATCTCGGCGTTTACATGGATAAATGTATCGCGCCCATAGAGTACCGCAAAAATACCTGTTGTGTGTAATCAATTGGTCTAATTACATTCTTTTGGTTGAAAAACACGCAAAATATTACCAAAGAGAAAGCTGTGACTGATCTTGCTGATCGGAAAGCTGATACAGCCCAACGCCAATGAGGCGAAATTGAAAATGTTTCGGAATATGCATTTCAATGAGTAGCTGTTGCAACACCTGTTCCAGTTGTTGCCGATTTTGCAAAGGCTGTTTGAAACTCTTGCTGTGTTGTAAGACCTGAAAATTTTTTAACTTGAGTTTGGCTGAAACGCCGCGTGCGCAAAGTTGTTTGCGTTCTAAACTGTTCCAGACTTGGTCAATCAGTCGAGGCCAAGAGTTCTGGCATTGGGTTAAGGTCAGGTCATCATCAAAGGTGGTTTCTTTGGAAATTTGCTGGCGTTCGCGCTCCGCCTGAACCGGACGTTCATCAATCCCTTGAGCATAGAGAAAAAGTTGTTTGCCATATTTGCCAAAATGCTGTACCAGCACATTCTGCTCAATTTTTTGTAAATCGCCCAGTGTTTGCAATTGCAGCAGTTTTAATTTTTCTTGCATTACTTTTCCCACACCGGGAATTTTTTTCAGCGGTAAATCCTGAATAAAGTGCTGCACCTGTGAGGGCTTAATCACACAGATGCCATTGGGTTTGTTCCAGTCTGAAGCAATTTGGGCTAAAAATTTATTCGGTGCTACGCCAGCAGAAGCGGTGAGACCCGTTGCCTGAAAAATGTCTTCCCGAATACATATGGCCACTTCAGTTGCACTGGGAATATTTTTCAGATTTTCAGTCACATCTAAATAGGCTTCATCTAAAGACAAAGGTTCAATGAGCGGGGTATAACGCTGAAACACCTGATGAATTTGCGCAGAGACCGCACGGTATTTTTCAAAGTCAGGTTCAATCACGACCACTTGCGGGCAGCGCTTGCGGGCTTGTGACATCGACATGGCAGAGCGCAATCCGAACTCGCGCGCCGGGTAGGATGCTGCACAAATGACGGCCCGTGGATGATGTGAAGACACGACTACAGGCAAATGCTTTAACTCTGGCCGGTCTTTCAGTTCCACGGATGCAAAAAAGGCATCCATATCGATGTGAATGATTTTTCTCATGCAGTCCCAAATTCTGCCTGTACATGCTGGACTAGTATCTCATCTTCATTGATCAAATTGTAGAGCAGGATCAGGTGGATACGACACAGGCTGACTGAGTAAAACCAGCCGGGTGTGTTGTTGTTCAGCCGCTTGAATCAGAATCTTTAAGCTTTGTTCGGTGTTGTCCGCCAGATAAGGTAAAAATTCCAAAGGTTGATCAATCGGCTTGAAAAAATTGTCCCAATGAATGGGTACAACCACTTTAGGTTTTAAGGTTCTCAGGGTTTGATCGAGATAGTTTTGCTGAAATTCTTTCGATTGGCGTGACAGCTGGGCAATGCCTAAAAATAGCGTATCGATTTTCAAATTCTTTAGTTGATCTGGAATGACGCCCGTACTGGCTTTAACTAAAATGCGCTGACCTGAATGTTCAATCAGATAGTCAAAACTATGACCTTCTTTAAATGCCGAGAAGCGGGCAGGAAGTTGCAGCGGTTGGGTAATTTCTTCACCCAGATCATTGTTTACGGCAGTGGGTGGCGTATGTTGTGACGGAATGGCGGTGACCCTAAACTGGTCAAACAGCATAGTCTTAAAAGGTTGCACCTGTAGCAGTTGCTGATCTGAAACGTGTCCACCCCGGGCGATATTCAAACTACTTTTAGAGCCGACAATTTTGGTCTTATTCAAGGCTTGAGCCAAAAATGCAAGATCAAGGGCATGATCATAATGTGAGTGGGTCACCAGTATAGCCCTAGTACGCTGTAACTGATATTGATTAATAACCTGTTTAAGGATTTTGGGCTGGCTTTGGATTTTAGAAAATAGCACTTGGCTAAGCGAAGGACGACTAAAGAAACCGTCAATCAAAACTTGTGTTTTGCCATCATCGAAAAGCAGGGTGGAAACGCCAAAGAATTTGACCTTTAGGCTTGAAGATGGAGCCGCTTTTGCAGACGACGGATATTGCCATTTTTGAAAATCAGACACTTGACCTGAAGGTTGCAGTAGCAGAACCACGGCAGCCACCAGAATGAGTATGCTGATGCCGAATGCCAGCCAAAATCCTTTTTGAATTGCCATCATTTTCCCATTTTTTATGCAGTTTTATTTTTATTGTGGATCAAGATTGAAGCTTATCTTGTTATTTTTTAGGTAAATTTTCAACCTTTTTAATTGGATAGATATCATTGCCTTCTAAAAAGTGCATCCAGTCTTCTTTATCACCATTAAACACATTCAAGTCCACTTCTTTAGGGATGCCTTTAATTTGTCCCTGATTGGTATGCTGCCAGAACAGCCATTTCGGATTGCCTTTTAAATCCGGTTTGCCGTGATATTCACGTACCCAAAGTGGTGTTTTTGTAAATTCCCCAGCCAAAATAATGTTATAGAAGGCTTTGGATGTATAAAAAATCGGTTGTTTACCATAATGCTGAGATAGCCGATCATGCATGACCTGAATTTCTTTAAGTAGCTGTTCCCTGGTATAGGTGTTGATGCAGTGACTGTCATATTCCAGATCAATCACCGGCGGCAGGGCATCGGCTTTATTGGGCACGGTTTCAATAAAATTTTGTGCCTGAATTGCGCCATCACGACATAAACGGTAAAAATGATAGGCGCCCACAGTCAAACCTTGTTCACGGGCTTGTAACCAATAGTCCTGAAATTTTCGATCTTTAAAATCGCCGCCTTCGGTAGCTTTCAGATAGACAAATTGATAACTCTTCGGTGAAATCTGTTGCCACTGAATATCGCCCTGATGATGTGAAACATCAAAACCTTTGACCGGATATTCCTGTGCAGAGGCAGGATTATGGTGCAAAACAAAAACATACAATACGATTGCAACACAGCTCAGCATGAGACCAATGCAAGAGGCATACAGCTTGTGATGATTGGATTTGGCTAATCGTTTTTTAGGCATAAAATAATTTGTGATGTTTTATCAGGCACATGATAACGCGATCTGAACATTCAGACCACGTAGTTTCTGATGCCAGCTGATTATACCGGGGTGTGGCGTGGAATTTGCCAGAAAATTGCTGCGGTAATCAGGTTAATGCATCCGAGGAAAATTAAGGTGCTGTGAAAAGCCGTCACGATTTGCTCGCTACCGAAATAGGCCGTAAACAGGTTCACCAAGGTGCCGGCTAAAGCTACCCCTATACTCATCGACACCATCATGATCATGGACAGGAAGCTGTTACCACTGCTGGCATCCTGTTGCGGTAAATCCTTTAGGGTCAGGGTATTCATGGAAACAAACTGCAAAGAATTCAGCATGCCAAAAACAAAGAAATGCAAGGTTCTTAACCAGATCGGAGTCTCCGCCGTGCTCAGGGCAAAACTGGCAATACATGCTCCGACCAATAAGGTATTGACCAACAATACCTTACGATAACCAAAGCGTTGAATAATCTGCCGGATAATCGGCTTGGAGGCTAGGGAACCCAGTACGGTCGGAATCATCAACAGACCGGTAATAAATGGTTCAAAACCGAAAGCCACCTGTAACATCAGCGGAATTAAAAAAGGTATCGCGTTGCCGCCCAAGCGCGCAAAGAAATTACCCACAATACCAATGGCATAAATGCGATTGCTAAATAATGTGCTACGAAACAGCGCATTGTGATGGGTATGCGCATGAATGGCATAAAGGATAGCTGCAAATATCCCCGCAATCACCAGCGCAATACTCCACCATAGTGACTGATGTGGACTGGCAAAATTTTCAATGCCCAGTGAAAGTCCTACCATGGCAATAACCAGTAAAATAAAACCTGAAAAATCAAATTTTTTGACGCTAGGCTCGGTCACATTTGGCATCGCTTTAAAGGTAATCAGGCAACCTAAAAACCCCATTGGAATATTAATTAAAAAAATCCAGTGCCAGGAGGTAACTTCAACCATCCACCCACCCAGTGTCGGACCAATCAGTGGACCCACCAGACCGGCCAGACTCATCAAGCTCATGGCCGATAAAAACTGGCTGCGCGGAATGACCTTGAGCATGGCCAGACGGCCTACCGGAAGTAACAATGCGCCACCAATCCCCTGAATGACCCGATAAACCAGCAGTTCATTTAAGCTGTTGGCCAATCCACATCCCAGCGATGCCAAGGTAAACACAATAATGGCTGTAAAGTAGGTATTGCGTACGCCAAAACGGTCGGCCAGCCAGCCACTTAAAGGAATACAGGCGGCGACCGAAAGCACATAGGCCACCACCACGCTATGCATTTGGAGCGGATCTTCAGCGAGACTGGCTGCCATGGCTGGAATTGCGGTATTGACAATGGTGGTGTCCAGACCTTGCATGAAGAAACCGATCGATACCAACAGAACCAGCAGTCGGAATTCAGGTTGTAGGGCTTGATGCGAAGGAGTGGCATTCATAACAATATTAAAGTGATTTTTTACAGAGTTTAAAGCAATACGTTCAAAGTGGTGTAATAAAAAGTTGTGCTATCCATTATGGGACAGCACTGTCTGGAGTTCGCTTTTTTGTGTTTGTTAGAAAGGGGGCTTAAATGGCAAAGTGTTTCGGGGCACCCAGATTTTTAATGGCATTGATAATCTGGTCGGCATGATTGCAGATAATCAGTTTGGCCCGATGCTGCGGCGGTAAAAAGCCTTCAGTAACGGCATGATCCAGCTGGCTAATCAGGGCATCATAAAAGCCATTCACATTATACAGCATCATGGGTTTCTGGTGCTGATTCAACTGTCCCCAAGTGGCAATTTCCAGAATTTCTTCAAAGGTGCCCAAGCCACCTGGCAAAGCCACAAAGGCACTGGCACGCTCGGCCATCATGGCTTTGCGTTCATGCATGCTGTGTACAATGTGTAACTCAGTCAGCTGGTGATGTGCGATTTCATAATCCAGCATAAATTCAGGAATCACCCCGACCGTTTCACCGCCACGCTGTCTGACGGCATCTGCCACTTGTCCCATAAGGCCAATACTTGCGCCACCATAGACCATGCCGAAACCCAGGTCTGCCAGTGCCTGAGCCAAAGCTACGGCTTTTTCCTGATAAATTGATTTATTGCCTGAACGTGAACCACAGTAGAGTGCTATTAAAGGTTGAGTTGTTTTGGGAGTAGGATTGTTATGTTTAGGAGTCATTTTTAATACACTGTTCATCATTATATTTTTACCATAGCATTTTATTTTTTCAGTCTCTAGCTTAACTGTTAAATATGACAGGTCGTGATCAGCCTTATACTGACTTTGCAAAGATTTGTTGAAATTGGCTGAGCAAAAAACAGCGCAGTGAGGAAAAGAGGATGAATTTCTACCTCATCTTGTTATACTAAAAATCTGTTTTCCAACAAATGAATTAACATGGGTAGTGGTTGTCCTCGCTCTGAACACTTCAATGCTTCCGAAAAAAATATACAGCATGCTGTTCATCGCATATTCAGCGATTTTAATATGAACCTTCTAAAATCAGTCCCTCATCATCCTGCGCAGGAGAACATCCAATGATCTTGGAATGGATGTCAGATCCATCGGCATGGATTGGACTGGCAACTTTAGTGGTTCTAGAAATTGTACTGGGTATCGACAACCTAGTTTTTATTGCCATTTTGGCGGAAAAACTGCCCCCGGAACAGCGTAATGCAGGCCGTATCGTCGGCTTAATGATGGCTTTGTGTATGCGGTTGATTTTACTTGCATCCATTGCCTGGGTAGTCACCTTAACTCAACCATTGTTCCATGTTTTAGATCATCCTTTTTCCGGTCGTGACCTGATTTTGTTGTTTGGTGGTGTGTTCCTTTTATTTAAAGGCACCATGGAGTTACATGAGCGCATAGAAGGCGTTCAGCCGCAAAAAGAAGACAATCCTGTACATGCTGCCTTCTGGATGGTGATTGTTCAGATTGTGGTGCTTGATGCAGTATTCTCTCTGGATAGCGTGATTACTGCAGTCGGCATGGTCAAAGACCTGTCGGTGATGATGATTGCGGTGGTGATTGCTGTCGGCATCATGCTGTGGGCATCGAAACCGCTGATGAATTTCGTCAACAAGCATCCGACCGTAGTCATTCTATGCCTCGGCTTCTTGATGATGATTGGATTCTCACTCATTGTTGAAGGTTTTGGTTTCCATATTCCAAAAGGCTATCTATACGCCGCAATTGGTTTCTCTGTGGTGGTGGAATTTATTAACCAAACCATGCGCCGTAATCAGGAAAAGATGGTGACCACTACCGACTTGCGTTACCGTACTGCTTCTGCCGTGATGCGCATGCTCGGGGGCAAGTCAGAATCGCAAAATAATGAAGCTGAAGATGTACTGGCAACCCGTGCCTTTGCCGATGAAGTCTTTAATGAAGATAATGGTGTTTATCACAGCGTGATGGTGCAAGGGGTACTTGGACTGTCAGAGCGGCCAGTGAAATCGGTGATGACACCGCGTCCGGAACTGGAATGGATTGATCTGGATGAAGATGATGCTTCGATTAAAGAACAGTTATTAAGCACCACCCATTCGCGCTTGATTGTGGCGCATGGCGAACTGGACAATATTGCCGGTGTGGTACTGACCCATAAAGTCATGAACGATTATATCGAAACCGGAAAGCTGAATTTTGAAGGTCATTTACGTGAACCGGTGATTGTGCATGAAAATGCCCAGGTGTTGATGGTGATGGAGCAGTTACGCCAGGCACCGTTACAAATAGCAATTGTATTGAATGAATATGGTTCAATTGAAGGGATTGCCACCCCGATTGATGTACTTGAAGCCATTGCCGGTGAATTCCCGGATGAAGACGAGTTTGAAACAGCTGCCGAAAGTCTGGAAGATGGGACTTTAATCCTGGAAGGTTCAACTGATATTCGCCATGTTTCCTTGCTTTTAGGTTGTGATTTGGTGGATGAATCTGAACAGTATTCAACGCTTTCCGGTTATATCCTGTTCCATCTGGGGCGTTTGCCGGAAAGTGGTGCCAAGCTGGAAGCAGACAACTATATCTTCGAGGTTGTCACCATGGAGGGCCATAAAATTGATAAGGTCCATATTATCCCGCTCAATCAAGATGCGGCTGAAGATTAATTTCATTCTGCGCAGATGAGTTTTAAACACCAAGATTGAATTAAAATAGCCCGCATAGTCGGGCTATTTTATTGCTCATTTAAATGGGAAAAATTGATGTCAGAAACACAGTGTCCATGTGGGACAGCTGATTATGCCAGCTGTTGCCAGCCACTCCATTTGGGGCAGGCCCAAGCGCAAAGTGCAGAACAGCTGATGCGTTCGCGTTATAGTGCCTTTGCCAAGCATGAAATTGACTACATTGTTAAAACCACCGCATTAGGCCAGCAACAGGCGCTGGATGTGGCTGCGATTGCCGACTGGAGTAAAGCCAACCAGTGGCTTAAGCTTGAAGTGGTGCAGGCTCAGGAAAAACTGGATAAACACCATGCCCAGGTCGAATTTAAGGCCCATTATCATGATGGCAAACAGGCTCAGGTTCATCATGAAATTTCACATTTTGTGAAGCATGAAGGTGCATGGTATTTTCTTGATCCGACCACAAATATGCACATCACCATGAAACAGCCCTGTATTTGTGGTTCAGGGAAAAAATTTAAGCAATGTTGTGCGCAATTTTTATAACTTTCTTCTAGATTTGTCTTAGAATAGCGCGCATCGATAACCCTCACTGGAAGCAGGGCAATGTTGCTATTGGTCATTTATATTATTGCGATTACGGCTGAAGCTATGACAGGCGCACTGTCGGCAGGCCGGCGTAGTATGGATTGGTTTGGTGTAACGCTGATCGCCTGTGTGACTGCACTGGGTGGAGGTTCGGTTCGCGATGTGCTGCTGGGACATTATCCGCTGACCTGGGTCAAGCATCCCGAATATCTGGTGCTAACCTGTGTGGCTGCCTTTGTCACCATCCTGATTGCCAAATGGATGCGCCATTTACGTTCTATCTTCTTGATTCTCGATGCCTTGGGCCTGATTGGTTTTACCATCATTGGCTGTCAGATTGCCTTGCAAATGGGGCATGGTTTTGTGGTTTCCGCGGTCGCCGGGGTGTTAACCGGAGTATCCGGCGGTATTCTGCGTGATATTCTCTGTAACGACGTGCCTTTAGTATTCCGCCGTGAACTGTATGCCAGTATTTCCTTTGTTTCCGTGATTTGTTATTGGATTTGTCAAGATATTGGCTTCTCGCTGGAGGTCACGGTTATTTCGACCTTAATCTTCGGTTTCTCTTTGCGCTGCATCGCCATCTATTTTGGCCTGGAAATGCCGAAATTCATCTATAAAGATGATGATGACCAGTCCGCATCTTCCAAAGATGCTTCATAAAATGACCGCCACAGGATGAATGACTGACGAAATAAGCGGTCATCATCTGTAAATTGGCGTATAAAAATCAATACAACTATAAATCCTGTTGGGAAAGCAGCATCTATTCTTTCACCAAATCAGAGCTCTTGTTATGGATTTAGTCTCACGCATACAACGCTTACCGATTGGTAAGTTTCACTATACCTTGCTATGGGTGATCGGTCTCGGCTGGATGTTTGATGCCATGGATACCGGATTGATTTCCTTTATTCTGGCCAAAATGGCCGAAGACTGGGCCATGACCCCGGATGATAAAAGCTGGGTAGTTTCCATCGGTTTTATCGGCATGGCGATTGGTGCGGTGTGTTCAGGTGGCCTTGCGGATCGTTGGGGACGTAAAACAGTCTTTGCCTCAACCTTGGTGATTTATAGTCTGGCCACTGCTGCCTGTGCTTTTGCGCCGAACCTGACCTGGTTACTGGTGTTCCGTTTCATTGTCGGACTTGGACTGGGTGGTCAGTTACCTGTGGCCGTGACGCTGGTGAGTGAATATATTCCTGCCCATGTCCGCGGGCGCTTTATTGTGTTGCTGGAAAGCTTTTGGGGTTTGGGTTGGCTGGTTGCAGCACTGGTTTCGCGTTTTATTATTCCTGATTTTGGCTGGCATGCCGCTTTCCTGATTGGCGGGATTCCTGCGCTGTATGCGCTGGTGATCTGGAAAATGGTTCCGGAATCGGTGCCGTACTTAATTAACCGTGGTCGTTTTGAAGAAGCGCATGCCTTGGTGAAAAAAATTGAAGCCAAATGTGGTGTGGAAGTCATTGAAATCTTTGAAGTCAAACCGGTGGCTGAAAAGCATGATATTAGCTTCTCTCAGCTCTGGTCAGGTATTTTTGCCCGTCGTACCCTGATGCTGTGGCTGATCTGGTTTGGGATCGTATTTTCCTACTACGGTATTTTTACCTGGCTGCCAAGTTTGCTGGTCAAAGAAGGCTATACCATCGTACAGTCTTTTGAATATGTACTGGTGATGATTTTAGCGCAGCTTCCGGGTTATTTAGTAGCAGCTTGGCTCGTTGAAAAGTTAGGTCGTAAGGCTACGCTTGCAGGCTTTATTGGGATGTGTGCACTGTCTGCCTACTTCTTTGGTCAATCGGACAATGTGACCCAGATAGTGGTGTGGGGTTGTTTGATGTCTTTCTTTAACCTGGGTGCTTGGGGTGTGTTATACACCTATACGCCAGAACAGTATCCAGCCAATATCCGTGCCTTCGGTTCTGGTTGGGCCGGAGCCATTGGTCGTATTGGCGGTATTTTTGCGCCATTTGCGGTGACTCATATGATGGTGCTCGATCATGGTTTTAGTTATGTGTTTATGATGTTTACTGCAGTTTTAATTGCCGTGGCACTGATCATTCTGGTGTTGGGTGAAGAAACCAAAGGCAAAACCCTAGAGTCGATTGGTTTATAAAATTGCTGATTTTTTAGTTGATTGACCCTTATAAAATGGATATTTTTAGTCCATAAGACACAATTTGTCGCAGAGTGTGGGTTACTGCCCTTGTGTAGTCTGCACCTGCGACATAGCATAACAACGTAGATACAAAAACGAATTATTTAGGATTTCACGCTTTTATGACCAGCCTTGTGCATCATGCGACAGAAAATCGTTCCGTAGCCGAATTTACTGAACAAGCTTACCTTAACTATGCCATGTACGTGATTATGGATCGTGCATTGCCGCATATCAGTGACGGTTTAAAACCGGTACAGCGTCGTATTGTCTTCGCGATGAGTGAACTGGGCTTAAAGCATAGCGGCAAGCCAAAAAAATCTGCCCGTACTGTGGGTGATGTACTCGGTAAGTACCATCCGCATGGGGACTCTGCCTGTTATGAAGCCATGGTGCTGATGGCACAGCCATTCAGTTATCGTTATCCTTTTATTGAAGGTCAAGGTAACTGGGGTTCGCCGGATGATCCGAAATCCTTCGCGGCGATGCGTTATACCGAAGCCAAGCTGTCGCAATACAGTGAAGTGCTGTTGTCTGAACTGGGGCAGGGCACCTGTGACTGGCAGGACAACTTCGATGGTTCAATGAAAGAGCCGGTGAACTTGCCTGCGCGTGTACCGAACATTTTATTGAACGGAACGACCGGTATTGCGGTGGGGATGGCCACCGATATTCCACCGCATAACTTGCGTGAAGTGGTCAAAGGCACCATCGCGCTGATTCGTAATCCGAATCTGTCCGATGAAAAGGTGGCGGAATATATTCCAGCGCCAGACTTGCCGACCAGAGCGGAAATTATTACTTCACCTGAAGAATTGCTCAAAATACAAACCACAGGTCGTGGCAGTTACCGTACCCGTGCGGTCTATAAAATAGAAAGAAATGAAATCGTGATTACCGACTTGCCGTATCAGGTGTCGGGTTCCAAAGTCATTACCCAGATTGCCGATCAGATGCAGGCAAAAAAATTGCCATTGGTCAGTGACCTGCGTGATGAATCGGATCATCAGAATCCAACCCGTCTGGTGATTGTGCTGCGTTCCAACCGCATTGATGCCGAAGCGGTGATGAGCCATCTATTTGCCACTACCGATTTAGAATCCAGCTATCGTGTCAACATGAACATGATTGGTGCTGATGGCCGTCCGCAAGTGAAATCGATTCGTCGCATCCTGCTGGAATGGATCGAGATTCGTAAAAATACCGTAACCCGCCGTCTGCAATATCATTTAAATAAAATTGAAAAACGCCTGCATATTCTTGTAGGTCTGATCATTGCCTATTTAAACATTGATGAAGTGATTCGTATTATTCGTGAGGAAGATCAGCCCAAACCGGTGCTGATGTTACATTTCAATATTGATGAAATTCAGGCCGAAGCCATTTTGGAACTCAAGTTACGTCATTTGGCCAGACTTGAAGAAATGGAAATGCGCCGTGAACAGGAAGAACTGGAAGCAAAAGCAGCCATTATTCGTGAACAACTGGCCAATCCTGAATCTTTAAAAGTATTGATCATCAATGAATTGAAAGAAGATGCGAAAAAGTTTGGCGATGACCGTCGTTCACCAATCGTGAAACGTGCTGAAGCACTTGCTATTAACGAACAGGACATGTTGCCGGCCGATCCGGTCACAGTGGTGTTGTCTGAAGCCGGCTGGATTCGCTCTGCCAAAGGCCATGAGGTCGATGCTGAAAATCTCAACTTCCGTGCCGGCGACCAATATTTAAGTCATGCCCAAGGTAAATCCAATCAACGGGTCTATGTACTGGACGATACCGGTCGAAGTTATGCGCTGGCCATTAACAGTCTGCCATCGGCACGTGGTTTGGGTGAACCTTTAAGCTCCAAACTATCACCTGCCAGCGGCGTCGGGTTTATTCAAATCTTTATTGCCGAAGATGACACTGAAGTTTTGGCCTTAAGTTCTAAAGGTTATGGTTTTAAAACTCAGGCTAAACAGCTGGATACCAATGCCAAAGCCGGTAAATCCTTCCTGACCGTACCGGAAGATGCTAAAGCGATGCCACTGCAGGCAATAGAACAGGCGACCCATGTAGCCTTGCTTAGTTCAGCGGGGCGTATGCTGGTGGTCGATTTGTCAGAATTACCAAGTCTGAATAAAGGTAAAGGTAATAAATTGATACAACTCGAAACAAAAGATCAAATTGTATCCATGACAATGCTTAATTTAGATGAAATAATTCAAGTGTTTGCTGGACAGCAACAATTAAAACTAAAAGGTGATGATCTTCAGAAATATATTGGTAAGCGAGGCAGTAAAGGTCAACTCTTACCACGAGGATATCAAAAAGCAAATAGACTGTTCATTCAAAGATAAAACTAGCATCCCAGATACGAAATACGCTATATATGGTGTAATTCGTGCAAATGGATGCTTTGTTGAACACCATAAAAGGAAAAAACTAGGTTCAGCAAAGAAAAAAACAGTTTAAAAACTAAGGATTAAGATTGGAGTAATACGCATTATGGAAAAGATTTGGTTCGCTGAATACCAAAAGACAGGGATTCCGGAAACTGTAGAATTACCTGCTGAAAATACCTCATTGGTTGATGTATTTGAACGTAATTTTCAAAAATTTGGCTCACGTGACGCCTTTATTTTCATGGATAAAGTTCTCACTTTTAATGAGTTGGAAGAAGCAAGTCGTAAATTTGCAACATATTTACAAAGTTTAGGTTTGGAAAAAGGTACACGTGTGGCGGTGATGATGCCAAACGTCCTTCAATATCCTGTCGTGGCATTGGGTATCTTCCGTGCCGGTCTGATATTGGTCAATGTAAACCCGTTATATACGTCGCGTGAGCTTGAGCATCAGTTAAATGACTCAGGTTCGGAAGTGCTTGTTATTGTTGAAAACTTTGCAACAGTTTATCAGGCTATTATTGGTAAAACTCCTGTGAAGCACGTTGTCGTCGCTTCTGTGGGCGATATGCTAGGTGCCTTAAAAGGTACACTGGTGAATTTTGTGTTACGTTCAGTACGTAAGCAAATCCCAGCTTGGAATATTCCAGGACATATCCGTTTTAACGCAGCAATGGCTAAAGTGAGCGCAAGCAACTATAAACGTCCTAACCTCACGCTCAGTGATACAGCGGTACTTCAATATACCGGTGGTACTACAGGTGTTTCTAAAGGTGCTGAACTGACCCATCGTAACTTGGTTGCGAACATGTTGCAGTGTGACGGTATTTTCCAAAGTAAATTTGGTGCTCAAGATGGGCAACCGGATGACCGTATTTTCTGTGCCTTACCGCTTTATCACATCTTTGCATTCATGGTGTGTGCGTTGTACGGTATGTATAAAGGTCAAGCCAACGTGCTTATTCCAAACCCGCGTGACTTACCTGCGGTAATGAAAGAACTGCGTAAATACCAGCCATCATTCTTCCCTGCAGTGAATACCTTGTTTAATGCATTGGTAAACAATGAAGAATTTAAACAGCTTGATCATAGCAAACTGAAAATGGCTATGGGTGGTGGTATGGCGGTATTGCCTTCTACTGCTGAAGCATGGAAGAGAGTTACCGGTACCAATATCATTGAAGGTTACGGTTTATCTGAAACTTCACCTGTTGCAACAGCGAATCCACCGCAATCAACTGAATTCAGCGGTACCATTGGTATCCCATTGCCACTGACTGAAGTTGCTATTCTGGATGATGATGGCAATGAAGTTGCTCTGGGTGAGCAAGGCGAAATCTCGATTCGTGGTCCACAAGTCATGAAAGGCTACTGGAACCGTCCAGATGAAACTGAAAAAGTGATGATCCATGGTTTCTTCCGTACCGGTGATATCGGTGTAATGGATTCTCGTGGTTATATCAAGATTGTCGATCGTAAGAAAGACATGATCTTGGTGTCTGGCTTTAACGTTTATCCTTCAGAAATTGAAGAAGTGATTTCTAAGCATCCAAAAGTATTAGAAGTTGCTGCGATTGGTGTACCTGATGAAAAATCAGGTGAAGTGCCTAAACTGTTTGTTGTGAAAAAAGATCCATCACTGACAACTGAAGAAGTACTTGCTTTCGCTAAAGAAAACTTAACCGGTTATAAACGTCCTCGTTATGTTGAATTTATGGAAGAATTACCGAAGTCCAACGTAGGTAAAATCTTGCGTAAAGACTTGCGTAAAACTGCATAAATGCTGCAATAAAAAAAGCGCCGTGATTGGCGCTTTTTTTTATTTGGGCCTTAATCTTTTAACAGCCATCGATCAATATAGGGACGTGCTATGCCAAAAATACCGACAAAGGTAAACATGGTACCAAATTGACGGCTAAAGCCGGGTAAATACAAGCTACCATAGCTGAAATAGTTGTCGATGAGGCAATACACCAAAATGCCTGATAGCCAGGACCATAAAGGTTGTCGTTTAATGGTGACCATCCACAAAGCTACAATTAAAATAATCAGGGTACCCAGCATAGACCAGGCATTCATATTGGCACAAATTGTAGCAACCAAGAATGCAACAATAGGCAATACGACTTTGAGTACACGATCCACTTTACGTTGATGTTGGCGTTGCTTTTCGAGTACATCAAACATTTTGTCTTGATCAGGATTGACCATCATGGATCCTTATTGCTGATTTATAAAAACACTATAATTTACAAAAAATATTGCGAAAACACCATGCTATGATAGGCAGCATAAAATTTTAATGAGAAAAATGAGATGCAAAGCATTAGCGGAATAATCTATCTCATCTTAATTGCATGTTTATTGCCCTATGTTTTTACCACTATTGCAAAAAAAACAGCAGGTTTTAAAGCACGAGACAACCAGAATCCGCGCGAATTTTTGGCTAAAACCACAGGTTTAGCAGCACGTGCCCATGCGGTACAACAAAACAGTTTTGAAAGTTTACCTTTATTTATTGCCTCTATTTTAATGGCAGAATATATGGTGGTTTCTCAAAACATCATTATGACTTTTGGTGTGGCATATATTGTACTCCGTATTTTCTACGGCATCTGTTATTTAGCCAATTGGGCCACTTTGCGTTCCATTATCTGGACCTTATCCTTGCTGTGTCCGATTTGTCTGTTGCTACTGGTGATTAAATTAACCACCTGAGCCTGAAAATGTGAAAATACATATTTTCACCCAGCAGATGTATAATCGAAAAGTTATTTAATACGCAAAAACCGTTATAATCGTTGCGGTTTAAAAAAGATTTAACTTGTTAAAGAGTGATGCTATGAGCTACAGCAATATCCCAGCGGGTAAAGATGCACCAAACGACATCTATGTAATTATTGAAATTCCTGCAAATGCAGCACCAATCAAATACGAAATCGACAAAGATTCTGATGCATTATTTGTAGACCGTTTCATGGGTACTGCAATGTTCTACCCGGCAAACTACGGTTATGTGCCAAACACCTTGTCTCTTGATGGTGACCCACTTGACGTATTGGTTGTGACTCCACACCCGGTTGAACCAGGTTCAGTCATTCGTTGCCGTCCTGTGGGTAAATTGAACATGGAAGATGACGGTGGTGTTGATGCGAAACTGGTTGCAGTTCCACACGACAAATTAACACCGATCTATAAAGACGTTCAGGAATATACCGATCTTCCTCCGCTTTTGATCAGCCAAATCGAACACTTCTTCCAGCACTACAAAGACTTAGAGCCAGGAAAATGGGTGAAGTTAAGTGGTTGGGAAGGTGCTGATGTTGCAAAACAGGAAGTACTTAGCTCAATTGCAGCTTATACAGAAGCAAACAAATAATTGTTTGTTTCGAATTTAGCCTGAAAGGCTTACACAAAAAAACCTGCACATTGTGCAGGTTTTTTTATTTAGCTTAAATAAGCTGTGGAATTAGAATAATTTCACAGGAATATCCAGGAAAATACGCCATTCGTTAGTGTCACCGATGTAATTACTTTGATAATCATTGCTTGCACGGTAGTAAGAATTACGTACGCGTAAGCTGGCATCTTTGGCAAAACCACTTTGAACAGTATATTTCACCTGGTTAAAGAACTCGCGTTCTTGAGCATCGTTACTGATCATTGTTCCCTTATTATCAGTTGCTTTGATGTCCCAACCGTAAACGAACGCTGATGTCCAAGTTAAACCAGGAACATTCATTGCACCAAAGTCATAAGTATATTGAATTTGCGCTGATTTTTCGTCATTACCAATAAAGTCTGACAGATAAGAGTTTGGCATGTAAATGGTTTGATGACCGTCACCCACACCTCGACCTAAACCATAGTCATAACCAGTATTGCCTGAGTTTTGCTGGTAAGCCAACATGACATTATGCGGACCTTTGTTATAAGTACCAGAAACTGCCCAAATTGAGTTTTGGTAATCACCATCAGCTGGACCAATGAATGAATATAAGTTGCTATTGGCGCCACGATCCCATTCAGTATGATAGCCACTGAAGTCATAAGTGAGTGAACTGTTGTTGGCAAGATTTTGCTTAAAGTTTACATTGGCATAATGGCGTTCTAATTTATTTTTAATATCAGTACCATAATATGAAGTATTCAAGTTGTCATTAACTTGATATTTTGCACCCCATACCACTGCACGGTCTAGTTCATTACCATCTGAATTGATCTGGTCTGAATACTGGTTTTTAGTGAATTTACCTGCGGTTAGTTCCAGACCTTTAATTTCACGGCTTGTTACAAGGAAGCCGTCGAAATATTCAGGAACTAAACGAGCTGTATTGCTGGCTAATACAGGCAAGTCTAAAACTTGGGTACCATAACGTACATCAGTATTAGATACACGTGCTTTTACATTGGCACCACCACGGGTCCAGTGATCATAAGTATCACCTGCACCTTTGGTGAGTTGACCTTGACTGTTTAGGCCAGTTTCACGTGGAATCATGCCATTACCGGCATGTTTATTTTCACCCAATTTAAATGAAGCATCACCCACGACACCCACACCAAAACCGATCAAGCCTTGAGTGTAGCCGGAATCCAGGTTCACAATTGCTGTTTGAGCAAAAGAGCTGGTGTCATCTACACCATTTTTTTTGTCACGGCTTAAATAGCCTGTACGGAACAATACAGAACCTTCTGCATCTTCAACAAAGCCTTTCGATTCGCTTTGCTCGCTAGCATATACAGTTGAAATTAAGGCAGCTTGAATTAAAACTGCTAAGGTAAGTTTTTTAGCTTTTTGCATTGGGAGAGAGCCTTATACAAAATGGGAGAAGAAATTGGCAGAATTGTATACGTAATGTATCGCAAAAAAAGCTTTTTTTAATACATTTTATTTAATTAAAGTTATAACGTGTTTAAATGTAAATTATACCTTTTGGTTAACAAAATATTAAAAAATTATTATTTGTGTAAATTTTTTTACAAAACAATATGATATTTTAACTCTAAATAAATTCTGGGTTAATGCCGATGCCTTATTAAAAATTGATAGGGGGTTGTGGTTTTGAAAAATGCTATTTTAGCGCCCTAAACTTTGATATCAGGCCTAAAACATGGCTTTTATCAATCAGTGATATCAGCAGAAACACCTCTTTATAATGATTTTATTTTTAAGAAAGTAGCAAGATCAGCTGATTTTTCCCTGAAATAATAAGATTTTTTGGTTAAAAAACTGGGTTTATATGTCGATTTTTTTGTTCCATAAACATGCTTTAAAAATGATCAAAAAATTGACCAAAAATTATAGACAAAGTTTTAATTTTTATTGTTCAGTTTATCTTTGAGTAAAATCTTAATCATTTCATAGCTGGAATAAATTCTGCTAAGTCCACATAAGATTGTATTATTTTTTGCGCGCAATAAGTGCCTGATTTATATGAGTCGAAAATACGCTCTGATCATTAGCAAAAAAGTCCATATGAGGCTTTGGTGTATAAAATGTGGGCAGTGAGATGAAAATCATGATCTGTTTTTAGCTATCAGTTGGGCATAGGTACATAAAAGCTGATTCATCCTTGGTTTCGCAGCTATTGGCCAGTCTAGGCCAGGACTTTTGAATAATCGTGTGCAGATCAAGATTAAGGTTTTAAACATAACTTTGCAGGAGGTCATGCTCCCGACCTCTACTGCGATGTGTGCTTAATAGGTCAGTAAGTCAAGCATGGCCAATATTGCTTGATTAAAGCGTGAGAAGGTAGCAGCTTATTTTGATAGAGATTTTTGAGCCGGTGGATTTGGGTTTTAAATGGCCGATTTTAGTCAGAGAAGGAGTGCGATGCATAAATAAGCGTACGGTGAATATTTTTTGTGCACTTTTTCTAGGCATTTTTAGCTCCACTCGAAAAAACAGTCTCAAAATAAGGCAGGTTGTAAATAAATATTTAAGCTATATCAGCATGCAGGCCATCTAAAAGAGAGAAAGCTGTCAATCTGGTGAAGCTCGAAAAATGACTAGGTTTTGCTTTTATTTTTAAATAATAAATTAATAAATATCAATATATTAATATATTAATGGCGATTTACGGGCTAAAAATTACTATGTTATTTTTTAAACTGGCATAGCAATTGCTGATATCTCTTGAATCCATAAAAATCTGTCGGGGATCTATAAAATGCTTAAAAAATTATTTGCTGTGACCACTTTAGCTACTATGTCAGGTGCTGTATTTGCTGCAGATGCACCTGCCTTACCTTTTGGCCTGTCTTTTAGTGGTAGTGCAGCCGTCACTACAGACTATCGTTTCCGTGGTCTGACTCAAACAGAAAATGATCCAGCCGTACAAGCAGGATTCACGCTAGCTCATGCTTCAGGGTTATATTTTGGCTTGTGGGGTTCCAATGTGAATTTTGGCAGCGGCACACCTAGCCTGGAACTGGATCCATCGCTTGGCTATGCCACTACCCTTGAAGCTTTCAGTAGCAAACCGACATTAGATGTTGGGGTGGTGTACTATAATTATCCAAGTGCCACTGATCTGAGCTGGGTTGAATTATACGGTAAATTAGGCTTCAAGAGTGTGATTGCGGAAGGTGACAGCATTTTAACCAATCTCAATTATACCAATGACTATGCGGGTGTAGATGCAGACAGCTGGAATGTGAATGTGGGTTATTCAGTTCCATTTGGTTCATCAGGTTTTGGTGGGGTTGCTGCTGTAGGCTATACCGTTGTAGATGAAGACAAATATACCTTTAATGATGGTGATGATAATTATGTAGACTGGAAAGTGGGGCTAAGCTATGGCTTTAAATCCATTCCAGGTGCCAGTGCTGAACTGGCAGCTGTAGGAACCAATATTGATACTGATGGTTTATCGGATGTTGCAGCACGTGCGGTGGATACCGGTGCGGTATTTACCCTAACCAAAACATTCTAATTGTAATTTCAAGGCATAAAAAAAACCTCCAAAGCATGACTTTGGAGGTTTTTTTATGGAGCTTATTGGGGGGGCTTCTGACATTTTTTCCCTTGCGCTAAAAATAAAGCAATGCTTTATTTTTGCTCATGTGGCAGAAAATGCAGCATGATAGCTGACATAACCTTGAGGTATATCTCCCTGAAAAGACAAAGCCTGAAAATATTGAGCCGGAACATGCTCCAAGAGTAATTCAGGAACAGCCTTAAAACCAAATTGGGCATAGAAATCCGGATCACCTAAAACCACACAGCCTTTGGCTGCATGAGTTTTCAATTGGCTTAATCCGGATTGGATGAGTGCTGAACCTATCCCTTGCAATTGCCATTCTGGTAAAACAGCTACAGGCCCTAAGCCATACCAGCCTTGCACACCTGAAGAAATTTGTACCGGTGAAATAGCGATATGTCCCACAATGTGCTGATTTAAAACAGCGACCAAAGAAATGGTCAGGGCATTGGCCTTGCGCAGAGCAGTGACAATGAATTGTTCGTTATGACTGGAGTATTGCTGCTTTTGAAATGCCTGTTCAATCACATGGCTAATTGCCGCATCATCATCAGGATTTTCACTACGAATCAGTAAATTATGCATCTTGGATTAGCCCTGTTGTGCCCGATAAGACAAAGCTTCGGTTAAATGCTGGCTTTGAATCTCGGCATGTTGCGATAAATCGGCAATGCTTCGCGCGACACGTAATACCCGATGATAAGCCCGGGCAGACAAATTCAAGCGTTGCTGTGCCATTTCCATAATTTTCTGAGCCTGCGCATCGAGGCAGGCAAACTGTTCAAGTTGCTGAGGCGTTAAAGCATGGTTCAGGCATTTTTGCCGTTGTATCTGCTGTTCATAGGCTTGAATCACCCGTTCCCGAACCGTATGTGAATTTTCAACCGCTGATGTATCTTGTAATTCGTGTGCCTGTAAAGGCGGCACATCAATATGCAGGTCAATCCGGTCCAGTAGTGGACCTGAAATGCGATTTTGATAACGTTTAATCGCATCTGCGGAACATTGGCAGCGAATATCCTGATTAAAGGCATAACCACAAGGACAGGGATTCATTGCGGCAATCAGTTGAAAGTTGGCTGGAAAGGTAATCTGTCTTGATGCACGCGAAATCACAATTTCTTTAGATTCCAGTGGTTGCCTTAATACTTCCAGAACTTTACGATCAAACTCGGGCAGTTCATCTAAAAACAATACCCCCAAATGAGCCAGGGTAATTTCACCCGGTTTAGGATGTGAGCCACCCCCCACCAGGGCAATTGCGGAAGCAGTATGATGCGGCGCACGAAAAGGACGCTGCCCAAAGGGATGCGAGTTATTGGCAACCGAATAAATGCTGGCAACTTCTAAATTTTCTTGCATATCCAAGGGTGGTAAAATACTGGCCAAGCGGGAGGCTAGTAGGGTTTTTCCGGTGCCGGGCGGGCCTTTAAACAGCAGTGAATGTCCACCTGCTGCGGCAATCTCAAGAGCACGTCGCGGGCGCAATTGACCTTTGACATCGGCTAAATCAAATTTGTACTGATTGATTTGGTTGCTGCTATGCGCTTGATATTGCTGAATCGGGTGCTGGCTAGATAAATGCTCACAGACATCTTTTAGATGATGGGCGGCAAACACTTCAAAATTGGGCAATTGCGAGGCATCTTGAGCATTTTGCTGCGGCAAGAAAAGATGATGTCCGGACTGTTGGCAGGCAATGGCGATACTCAAAATACCGGTGATGGGTCGAAGCTGACCATCCAGGGCGAGTTCACCAATAAATTCCAGATGATCTGTCACATTTTCAGGCAGTTGTCCCGAAGCGATTAAAATGCCCAAAGCAATGGGCAAATCCAGACGCGAACCATCTTTGGGCAAATCTGCAGGCGCTAAATTGATAGTGAGACGTTTGGTAGGAAATTGAAAACCACTATTGATAATGGCAGAACGGACCCGGTCTTTACTTTCACGAACTGCCGCTTCGGCAAGTCCGACAATGGTTAAAGAAGGCAAGCCCTGGCTGACATGCACTTCGACCTCTATCAGCGGGGCATGAAGTCCAAGCAGACCTCGAGTATAAATCTTGGCAAAAGACATTTATTATTGTTCCATTGTAGTGCGTTATTTTTAATCGTTTTTGGTCTTTTTATGCACTGAAAAAGTGCTTATTTATTGTTCTTTATTTTAATTTCTAAGGCTTCAACTTGTTTAAGCAGTTCATTTAATCGTAAATTGGCGGTATCGAGGGCAGTACGTTGTCGCTCGATTTCATCTCTAGACACCAGATCCATCTTGCTGACAGCTTCATTCAGTAAGGCACGTAAATTATGTTCAACATCCTTTTTCGGTTGATCAAGTTGTTCCATGATGGCTTGTAATAGGGTTTCAATCATTGCAGTGTCCATATAGTGATGGAGAAGTGGCGCTAGTGTAGCATTGCTCAAACCTAGACCATAGTCCCATGCGACCGGATATAACTTTATCCGATATGTAAAATCGTTAATTTTATAGTAAAAATGTCTACTTTTTGGAATTCAGACTACATCTAAAAGTATAAAATAGGTTATAAAGAAAACTCGTGTCAAAGTTTCTAATTCCCCCAACCTTAGAATTTTTGGCACGAAATTTGAACATAAAACCTTACTGGTGAAAGAAGCCGAAGGAAAACAAACATGAAGCTCGTAACTGCAATTGTAAAACCCTTTAAATTAGATGACGTGCGTGAAGCACTCTCTGACATTGGTGTTCAAGGGATCACCGTAACTGAAGTCAAAGGCTTTGGTCGTCAAAAAGGTCATACTGAACTTTACCGTGGTGCAGAATATGTTGTTGATTTCTTGCCTAAAGTAAAAATTGAAATCGCGATTAGCGATGAAATGGTAGATTCAGTAATCGAATCGATTACGCGTGTAGCAAGCACAGGTAAAATTGGTGACGGTAAAATTTTCGTTACTAATTTAGAACAAGTCATCCGTATCCGTACCGGTGAAACAGGTGCAGATGCTGTTTAATTTGGCATGAAGTTTGCTGAGTAGCTAATAACTCAAAAAACTAGGTTGGGGGATACGAATGAAAAAAATGCTCATTGCGCTGAGTTTATCTGGCGCACTTTTAGGTGGTTCTGTTGCATGGGCTGAAGAAGCCGTCACAGCAGCATCCACTCCTGCTGAAAATGTAGCAGTCGCTAATACTGCTGATACATCATTAACAACAAATTCTGAATTAGCTGCGGCACCTGCTCCAGCTGAACAAACAGCAGCACCTGCGAAAGAAGAACCAAAATTAGATACAGGTGATACATCATGGATTTTAGTGTCTACAGCACTGGTTTTATTGATGACCATTCCAGGACTCGCATTATTTTACGGCGGTATGGTTCGTAAGAAAAACGTACTTGGCACTATGGCACATAGCTTTGTTGCGGCAGCCATTGTCAGTATTACTTGGGTGGTGATTGGCTATACACTGGCTTTTGGTAGTGGCAATGCTTTCATTGGTAATTTAGATAAAATCATGTTATCTGGAATTACGACCACTGCCTTAACCGGAACAATTCCAGAAATTCTGTTTGTTATTTTCCAAATGACATTTGCCATCATTACTGTAGCCATTATTACCGGTTCGATTGCAGAACGTATGAAATTTGGTGCCTTTGTTGCATTCATTACGATTTGGAGCGTGGTTGTTTACGCACCAATTACTCACTGGGTGTGGGGCGGCGGCTGGTTAGCTAATGATGGTGCGCTTGATTTTGCAGGCGGTACGGTGGTTCATATTAACTCGGGTGTGGCAGGTTTAGTCGCTGCATACATGCTGGGTAAACGTATGGGCTTGGGCCGTGAATCTATGGCTCCGCATAACCTGACTTTAACCGTGGTTGGTGCAAGCCTGGTTTGGGTAGGCTGGTTTGGCTTCAATGGCGGTTCTGCATTGGGGGCAAATGGTTCAGCGGGTTATGCACTTATTGCTACACAAGTTGCTGCAGCGGCAGCAGCAATTGCCTGGTTGATTACTGAAAAATTGATTCGTGGTAAAGCCTCTGTATTGGGCGGTGCATCTGGCGCAGTTGCAGGTTTGGTGGTGATTACACCGGCAGCAGGTTTCGTGACTGTAGGTGGTGCATTGGCTATGGGTCTGATCGGCGGTGTGGTGTGCTTCTGGGGTATTACAGCGCTTAAACGTGCTCTGAAAGCGGATGATTCTTTGGATGCCTTTGGTTTGCATGGTGTAGGCGGTATTGTCGGTGCAATCCTGACTGCAGTGTTTGCAAGTGAATTCATCATGGGCGATAAAGTACCGACAGACATGATGCATCAATTATGGGTGCAACTTGAAGGTGTACTGGCAACCATCGCTTACTCTGCAGTATTGACCTTTATCATTCTGAAAGTGATTGATCTGGTGATTGGTATCCGTGTTGCGAGTGATGACGAACGTATGGGTCTTGACCTGAGTCAACATGGCGAACGTGTAGAATAATATAAAAACCTATAATCAATATATTGTGTAAAACAGCCCGTCAGGGCTGTTTTTTTTCCATATCTTGCGTAAGCCTCTACAAAGAGCAGAATTTTTGCTACACTCTAAATCCGATTTGATTTGTTCAATTAAACCGCTATGCATTGTCCATTTTGCAACGCTGCAGATAGTAAAGTGATCGATTCGCGTTTGGCTGCTGAAGGCTGTCAGATTCGTCGCCGTCGTGAATGTATCAGTTGTGGTGAACGTTTTACCACCTTTGAAACCTATGAAGTGGTAATGCCAAGAGTCATTAAATCCGATGGCAAAAGCGAACCTTTTGATGAGGCGAAAATGCGTCGTTCACTGATGCATGCTTTACAAAAACGCCCGGTGACTCAAGAACAGATTGAAACGGTACTCAGTGATATCCAGTTGCAGATTCGCCGTTTAGGTGAGCGCGATGTCAAATCTCGTACCATTGGTGAAATTGTGATGCAGGCTTTATTTGCCTTAGACCATGTCGCTTACGTCCGTTTTGCCTCGGTGTATCAAGACTTTCAGGATGTCGAAGCCTTCCGTCGTCAAATTGAACAAATGCAGCAGCGCGAACACTAAGATTTTATTTTCCAAGAGCCATTCAATGTCCGAGTTAAACCAAGATCTCATTCAACTAGATCAGCAGCAAGATCAGCTCTGGATGCAACGTGCTATTAAGTTGGCAAGACTTGGACAATATTCAACTAAACCCAATCCCAATGTCGGCTGTGTCATCGTTAAAGATGGGCAGCTGGTGGGTGAGGGTTTTCATCCTCAAGCCGGACAGCCGCATGCCGAAGTTTTTGCCATGCGCCAAGCAGGTGAGCAGGCACGTGGGGCAACGGCTTATGTCACTTTGGAACCCTGTGCGCATTATGGTCGTACACCACCGTGTGCCAAAGGTCTGGTCGAGGCCGGGGTAGCTAAAGTGATTATGGCTTGCCCTGATCCCAATCCATTGGTGGCTGGCAAGGGTGTACAAATTCTAAAAGAGGCTGGCATTGAAGTTGCTGTCGGGATCTGTCAGGTAGAAGCTCATCAGCTCAACCACGGCTTCTTAAAAGCCATGGCTACGGGCATGCCTTATGTACGTTTAAAAGTGGCGTCCAGTCTGGATGGTCGTACTGCCATGGCATCCGGTGAATCGAAATGGATTACCGGAGCCGCAGCCCGTCAGGATGTACAGCACTGGCGCGCGATTTCAGGTGTCGTCATTACTGGCATTGAAACGGTACTTGCTGATGACTGCCAGCTGAATGTGCGTCAGCTGGATGGCATTGCCGATATCAGTATGATTGTGCAGCCTAAACGTCTGGTACTGGATCGCCAGGGACGTTTACCTCTGACTGCAAAAATACTCCAGCAGCCCGAAACGCTCATGGTGATGGGGCCGTTTCGTCAGGAACTGGCCGATTTGGGCGTGCTACAATTGCCAGTACAGCCTTTAAAAGACCTACTACAGACCTTATCTACCCAATATCAAATTTATGATGTGCTGGTGGAAGCAGGGGCAACATTATCCACGGCCTTTTTGCAGCAGCAACTGGTGGATGAAATGATCAGCTATGTTGCACCGACCTTTTTAGGTCAAACCGCTCGTGCGATGTTTAATGCGGAATTCGACCGTATGGCAGAGCAACTTCGATTTAAGCTCATCGACCTGGTTCAAGTCGGGAATGATGTGCGCTTAAGGTTAATCCCTTCTCAAGAGACAGTATGAATTCAGAGTCTTCGGTTTATCATAAACGTCGTCATTCAGCACGTACTACAGATGAATACCTTTTCAACCAGCTTGTTCCGTATTTAGGCAATAAGCGCCGGTTACTGCATCTGATTTTGGAAGCGCTTGAGAGTACGGGAACCTTAAATAGCCACAATGGCCGGGCGCCTATTTTTGCTGACTTTTTCGCTGGTTCTGGGGTGGTTTCGCGTCTGGCGCGACAAAATGGTTATCGTGTGATAGCCAATGACTGGGAACCTTACAGCCATGCTTTAAACAGCGCCATTTTATCGTGTACAGAAGCCCCGGCTTTTAAAGAGTTGGGCGGCTATCAAAAAGCTATTGATTATCTGAACCGTTTGCCTGAAGTGAAAGGCTGGGTCACGCATAACCTGTGTCCGCGCAATGACGAAATTTATGATCCGACCCGCGATCGCCTGTTCTTCAAACGCCGCAACGGCATGCGTATTGATGCCATCCGTCAGCAAATTGCCACCTGGCAGGCACAAGGTGCCATTAATGATGTGGAAATGTCGGCATTACTGGCTCCCTTACTGTATTCAGCCAGTTTTGTCAGCAATACTTCAGGGGTATTTAAAAGTTTTCACCATGGTTGGGGTGGCAAAACCCAAACCGCTTTGGAACGGATTGAATCCTTACTCTGGCTGACGCCAAGCCGTTTCTGTGAAATCGGTGACCCGAAAAAACCGGCTGCGGAAATGTGGTGTGTCGATGCCCAGCATCTGGCCAACCAGATGAGTCATTTTGAGGTCGATATCGCTTATCTGGATCCGCCATATAATCAGCATGCCTATAGCAGTAACTATCATGTGCTGAATGCCTTAACCTTGTGGGATCAGGTGGATTTACCCAGCCCGGATACCAAAGGTTTCAAGAGCGGGATTGACCGGGCCTGGCGTAAAGAGCGTCCAAGCCAGTACAATTCATCCAAACATGCCAAAGATGCGTATGAGAAATTGTTGGCAACGATTAATGCACGTTATATTCTGACCAGTTATTCGACCGATGGTAATATTGAAGCCGGTGACTTGCTGCAGGCCAATCTGAAACGCGGCCGCGTCACCCTGCTCACTCAGGATGTTCCACGTTATCGGGTCAGCAAGCAGCGCCAGTCAGAACGTGCACGTGTACTTGAGTTTATTGTCATCACCGATACCCATGCCAAATCTGGCCCGCCGCTACGCCAACTCTTGGGTCAGCTGTACCATTTTGCTGAACTGGGCGGTGTCGATACCACCGGTGTAAGTACGCAATTGGCATTGTGGTAAAACAAATACAGCAAATAGAGAACAAGTTATGTTTACAGGCATTATTGAAAGTCTAGGTAAAGTGGAAAGTCTGCAAAGCGTGGGCGGTGATGTACGTTTGCGTATTGGTACCAACCTCGACATGTCTGATGTTCATTTGGGCGATTCGATTGCCACCAACGGGATTTGCCTCACCGTGATTGAATGGGGTGAAAACTGGTACGCTGCCGATGTCTCAAGGGAAAGTTTAAACCGTACCACACTGGGTAACTGGAAAGTCGGTCAGCGCGTGAACGTAGAAAAAGCCATGTTGCCGACGACCCGTTTTGGTGGACATATTGTCAGCGGCCATGTTGATGCGGTTGGGGAAATTACCCTGGTACGTGAAGACGCCCGCTCCATTTATTATGAAGTGACTGCACCGGCTGAAATTGCCAAATATCTGGCAGAAAAGGGTTCGGTAACGGTGGATGGCATTAGCCTGACCATTAACCACCTGCGTGGCAATATCATCAGCCTGAATTTGATTCCGCATACTGCAGAACGAACCAATATTGGGACCTGGAAAACTGGTGCCAAAGTGAATCTGGAAGTGGATGTATTGGCACGCTATATCGAGCGTTTAATGCTGGGTGACAAAGCTGCCGACACCAAAGAACAGTCAAAAATAAGCATGGCTTTTCTGGCAGAAAATGGCTTCTTGAAGTAAAACATCCTAGAATAGAAAACAGTCTGATTGAAAAAACCAGGCTGTTTTTTTATTTTTAGTTTTTATTTTTAATAAGTTATGAAAATAATGTGGTTAAAGTGAGTAGCTGAAGATGCTTGATTTTCTAATGCATATTGAACAATGGTTACCTACTTTACTGGATCAGTATGGCTTGTGGATTTATGCCATTTTATTTCTGATTATCTTTGCAGAAACGGGTTCGGTGTTTATGTTTTTCTTGCCGGGAGACAGTTTACTGATCGCCATTGGTGCCCTGTGTTCAACTGCAGCTGATGTGCATTTATCTTCTATGGGAGTGTTATTGTTTATTGCCTCAGTATTAGGTTATATCGTCAATTACTATACCGGGAAGATTTTGGGGTTTAGGTTTTTCCATGAGCACTCACGTTTTTTAAAACCTGAATATATCGTCAAGACCAATCACTATTTTACCAAACATGGCGGTAAAACCATTTTGATGGCACGTTTTGTTCCTTTTGTTCGTTCATTTGCGCCCTTCGCTGCCGGGGCAGGACATATGAATGTGTTCAGTTTTATGTTTTATAACATCACCGGCGGACTGGTATGGATTGGCCTGTTATTGGGGATTGGCTATGGCACAGGCAATATGCTCGGAATTGCAGTAGACTTGTTTTAATATCTGGATAATAAAAAATAAGTCCACCGAAGTGGACGCTTTTATTTTAACTTAGCATATTTAAAAATGGCCTAAATGAACTGAGATAAGCAATCAGGTTTTTGGCTTTTCCGTAGATAAATTAGAATTCTTTAAAATGTACTCAATTTCTTCCTGGCTAGCCTGATGTAACTTGGCACGGAATACGGTCACCGCTTGTTCAATCAGGGTTTCAGCTTCCAGTTCTAGACGTAAACGCACACTTTCCAGTTCCGATAATATTTCATGGTCAGTAATCGAGATCATGCCCTTAGCAAAATTCAAGGCCGGTCCCGCAGGGTTCTTGTGATAACGCGCGGTATAGGTTTGCGTTTCGTGCTCTAAGTTTTGACGAATAAAAGTCAAGGTGTGAACTTGCTCGGCAAATTGTCTTTCTTCATCTAACTGTAATGCCCGTGCATAAGCCAGCTGTTCAGCACGCTTTTTTTCCAAAGACTGTTCTAAAGCTCGTTGCTTGCGTAAACGAGCCTCTTCAATCAGTTGAGCCTTGCGATCTACATAGGCCTGTTCAATTTTTTCATAAGATTGCTTTTGTGCTTCTTTATCTTTTTCTAGCCACTTCTGAATATTGGTTTCAGGTTTCAGCACATTGCAGACACGGTGAAGGTCATCAATAAATGCCTGACGAACAGCCTCAGGTACATTTAACCAGCGCTGTTTAAAATCTTGACCGACATTTAATGCCACCCTATCTCTCCTTATTTCTATTGATCAGCTAAAGCTTGAAAGTTCGTGGCTCAATACCTAAGCGTCGATATTGTTTAAATTTCTCACGACCCAGTTGTTTTGCCGATTCGTTATTTTCTATGATTTCTATAATGTGACTAAATTTATCAATCTGTTCAATGGCTTGATTGTTAAAATTAAACACAATCCAGTCAGATTGTTCCGGTAGCCGGGAGGAGATACAAATTGGGGCCTGTTCCTGATCAATGCCATGCGGAATGAAACTGCTCGGATCAAAACTCCACAATTGTTCATCGAGCTGCTGTTGCAAGTCTGGGGCGGCACAATACAACCAGATATGCGCCGGCTGTTTCAGAATCTTGCGGCACAAACGGCAAGTGCTTTGCACTTGCCGTTCATTGCTTTTTTCAAACAGGTAGAAGCTGACTTTAGCCATTCGACTGCGCACGGTTTGCCAGGAATTGAACCAGTAATGGTACAGGGCGACCGGTTGCACCTTTGGCTGTACCTGAGTTCCATGCCGTACCGGCAACATCCAGATGTGCCCAACGATATTCACGGGTAAAACGTTGCAAGAAACATGCTGCAGTCACAGAGCCGGCTTTAGGTCCACCGATATTGGCAATATCGGCAAAAGGAGAGTCTAGCTGTTCCTGATAGTCTTCAAGCACCGGCATGCGCCATACCCGGTCAAAAGAGGTCTGGCCTGCAGCGGTAATTTCGGCAGCCAGTTCGTCATCTGGGGTAAACAAACCGGACAAGACTGAACCCAAGGCCACTACACAAGCACCGGTTAAAGTTGCAATATCAATCACCAGCGCCGGATTAAAACGTTTGATATAGGTCAGCGTGTCGCATAACACCAAACGGCCTTCCGCATCGGTATTTAAAATTTCCACCGTTTGACCGCTCATGGTGGTTACGATATCGCCCGGGCGGGTGGCATGACCTGAAGGCATGTTTTCAGCAGCAGCGATGGCACCCACTACATGAATCGGCAGTTTTGCTTCACATAATGCGCGCATGGTGCCTAGTACAGATGCAGCGCCACACATGTCAAATTTCATTTCGTCCATGCCTAGACCTGGTTTGAGTGAAATACCGCCAGTATCAAAAGTTACGCCTTTACCGACCAGTACCACAGGTGCCTGTTCTGTATTGACTTTATATTCAAGGGTAATCACACGGCCCGGACGGTCTGAACCTTTGCTTACGGCCAGGAAGGCATTCATGCCCAAGTCAGCCATTTGTTGTTCATTAATCACGGTCACTTTCAGCAAGTCCGGATACTGCGCTGCCAAGGCTTGAGCCTGTTCTGCCAGATATTCAGGGAAACAGATATTGCCTGGACGGTTGCCCAGGTCACGTGCCAAACTTTGACCTGACTGAACGGCATGAATCAGGCCCAACTGTTGCGGGTTTAAAGTGCTGTTTGCAGCAATCAGATTGATCTGTTGCAGTACAAATTCATTTTTCTTGGATTTGTATTCATCAAAAGCATAGCTGGCCTGAGTTAAAGCCAAGGCAAATAAATAATGCTGTTCGGGTGGCAATGCAGAAATATCAATACTGATCTGTTGGAATTTTTTTTGTGACGCTTTGATAATAGTTTGTGCGATTTTTGCTAATTTAGCTGGCTGAAGTTCTGCTGCCTTATCCAAGCCAATCAGGACAGTATTTGCACATGCTGCGACTTTGCCAATAAGAGGCAAAGATTCGGTCAGGCTGGCTTTAAATTGAGCAGCTTCTACTAATGTATTTAAACCATTGATTTCATAAGCAGTCTCTGCCTTTTGAAGTTGCTCAGAATCGACTAATATCAACAAATATGGGCTAGATGCATTCTCTTGGAATGACGTATTAATTGTCAGTTTCATGTTCTGTATTCATGCCTTTGAAAGATTGCAAACCATTAAACCATTGAAACATTTCTATGAATAGAGTTTCAATGCGCAACAACAGTATAGGTTTTATATTTTCACCATTCGGGTAAACTAGCGCTAGTTTTTATTTGCCTTTTTTTGGAAGAATTAATTTGATTATTCGGCGTTATCTGGTCAAGCAAGTGGTGTCTACATCCTTGGTGGTGATTGCCTTGCTGACCTTAATCATGATGGGTGGTCGGCTGATCAAGTTCTTTGGTGTGGCGGCACAAGGTCGTTTAGATACCAGTATTTTATTTAGTATTATTGGTTATCGACTGCCAGAATTTTTAACCTTAATTCTTCCGCTCGGCTTTTTTATTGGTCTGATGCTGGTGTTTGGCCGTCTCTATGTCGATCATGAGATGGCAGTCATGAATGGTAGCGGCATCAGCCGTAACCAGCTGGGGCGTTTGCTGATTCCATTGACGGTGGTTTTTCTTGCTGTGCAAACCGTGTTAATGGTGTGGATGTCTCCATGGGGACTACGTAAATTTGAAGAACTGACCACCAATCAGGCGGTCAGAACCGGTTTTGATTTGGTCCGTCCCAAAGAATTTATTTCTTCCGGTCCTTATACTATTTATGCCGGAGACCTGTCGGAAGACCGTCGTAACCTTAAAGATGTGTTTTTCTATCAACGCGCAGAAAAGCCGGGCAAGCCTGATGTCATGATTCTGGCGAAAGAAGCCACTCGTGTAGAAGTGGCCAATGAAACGGCCAGTATTGTCGATTTATCTGAAGGGCGCCGTTATGAGATTTTCCCCGGCACACCCAAATATACCCAGGCCGAATTTCAGTCTTACCGTTTACGTCTGGAAAGCGATAAAGAAGCCAAATTTGAAAGTGCGGAAGTCGAAGCCTTACCGATTGGCAAGCTCTGGAACAACCGTACTGATCCGGTGGTGGCAAGTGAATTGGGCTGGCGTATCTTTGTGCCATTTTCCATTGTGACAGCTTTAATGCTAGCGATTGCACTGTGTGAAGTGAGCCCGCGTCAGGGACGCTATTTAAAATTATTCCCTGCCTTACTGATTTTTGCCAGTTTGATTGTGGCACTCATGGCGGTAAAAACCCGGGTCAGTAAAGATGAAATGGGCATCTGGGCATATCCTATGGTGTTGCTGGCCTATGCTGTTGCCGCAGCCCTGTTTTCCCGAAAGCAGAAACTGGCACCGAAAATCAAGAAACGAATTCAGCAGGTGAGGTCTTAAAATGTTAGCACGTCGAATAATTGCCAAACATGTGACCAAAACCACGGCACTTGCCATGTTAGGTGCTACAGCTGTTTTATCGGTTCTACAGGTTTTATTTACCTATTTGGGTGAATTGGGTTCACTCAACGAGAACTATGGTGCCTGGCAGGCATTGCTCTATGTATTATGGGGTGCACCGCGTTATCTGTATGAAATTTTACCTATTTCTGCCTTAATTGGTGCTGTGCTGGGTTTAGGTACTTTGGCTTCCAATAGTGAGCTGGTAGTGATGCGTTCGGTTGGGGTCAGCCTGTGGCGTATAGTCGGCTGGGTGATTCGCTCAGCCCTGATTCTGGTAGTTTTATCCTTTGTCTTAAGTGAATGGGTGATTCCTTATACCAATGAACAGGCCAAAAGTGTCAAAGATCACCGTAGCGTAAGTTCACTGGGTGAAGTCAATGGTTACTGGACACGCGAAGGTCAGCGCTTTATTTATATTGATTATGCCAATGCGCAAGGACAGCTAAAACATGTTCAAGTGGTTGACTTTGATGATCGTTATCACTTGAAAGGTGTTTTAAATGCCGAGCAAGGTCAGTTTGTTAAAGATGGTGCTTGGAATCTGAAAACTGCTGCGCAAATGGATATTCTGCCGCAAGGTAATTCAACCTTGGTGAAAACCGATCAGCTGCCTCTGACTTTAGCCTTGCAACCGAAATATGTGCATATGGTCACGATTGACCCTGAAGATTTATCGCCGAGTCAGTTGGTGAGCTTTATGAGTTATATGCATGAATATAGCCAGATTCCAAAAACCTACCAGCTGGCCTTCTGGCAAAAAGTTGGTTCACCTTTTGCCTTGATTGGCCTGGTGCTGATTGCCTGTTCCTTTATTTTTGGCCCTTTACGTCAGCAGTCGATGGGTTTCCGTCTGGTGATTGCCTTATTTACCGGCTTGGGCTTCTTCTATCTTCAGGACTTCTTGGGCTATGCCAGTCTGGTCTATTCACCCTCACCAGCTTGGTTTGTGTTTGTGCCGATTGCGCTGATGATGTTGGTGGGCGGTTATTTACTGCGCCGTGCCCGCTAAATGCTTCAATACAAAGTGGTAAAAACAATGTGCATGATCAGCTTTAGTCATGATCTGCACATAGAGTCTTGACCGAAAATTCGGTAAGATATAACGATGAAATTGTAAACAAAAGAGTGTTCATTATGACGGATGCAACTGCTGGCAAAATCCCTCACGTTTTGGTAATCATGGATGGTGTGGGTCATCGCGAAGCGGTCGAAGACAATGCTTTCCTGGCAGCAAAACGACCTAACTTAACTGCTATGCAACAAAAGCATCCCCATGGTTTGATTTCGGGTTCAGGTGAAGATGTCGGCCTGCCTGATGGTCAAATGGGCAACTCTGAAGTGGGACATATGAACCTTGGTGCAGGCCGTGTGTTGTATCAGGATTTCACCCGTATTACCAAAGACATTCGTACCGGTGCTTTTTTTGAGCATGAAGTGTTGATTGATGCGGTAGAAAAAGCCAAAGCAGCAGGTGGTGCAGTACATATTATGGGCTTGTTGTCACAAGGTGGCGTACATGCGCATGAAGACCATATTGTTGCCATGGCTGAACTGGCGTTAAAACGTGGTGCAAAAGTTTATCTGCATGCTTTCCTTGATGGTCGTGATACTCCACCAAAAAGCGCTCAGCCTTCTTTAGAAAAATTAGATGCGGTTTTTGCCCAGTATTCGGGTCAGGGACGTATTGCGACCATGATCGGTCGTTATTTTGCCATGGATCGTGACAACCGTTGGGATCGCGTAGAACAAGCCTATCGCCTGTTGACCGAAGGTGAAGCTGCACGTACCGCAGCAACAGCTGTTGAAGGTCTGGAACAGGCTTATGCGGCAAATGAGTCGGATGAATTTGTCAAAGCCACCCGTATTGGCGAACTGGCTAAAATTCAGGATGGCGATAGTGTGGTGTTCATGAATTTCCGTGCTGACCGTGCGCGTGAAATTACCAAAGCCTTTGTAGAAAAAGACTTTGCCGGTTTTGAACGTAAAGTTGTACCAAACCTGTCTAAGTTTGTCATGCTCACCCGTTATCAAGCCACCATTGATGCACCTGTGGCCTATATGCCAGAAGCGTTGAAAAATTCGATTGGTGAATACTTGTCTGATTTGGGTAAAACTCAGCTGCGTATTGCTGAAACTGAAAAATATGCCCATGTGACTTTCTTCTTTAGCGGTGGTCGTGAAGATGAATACCCGGGTGAAAAACGTATTTTGATTCCATCTCCAAGCGTGGCAACTTACGACTTGAAACCGGAAATGAGTGCTTATGAAGTTACCGATGAACTGGTTGCGGCAATTAACTCAGGTGAATATGACCTGTTGGTGGTGAACTATGCCAATGGTGATATGGTAGGGCATACCGGTGTATTTGATGCAGCAGTGAAAGCCGTTGAAGCGGTGGATACTTGCCTGGGCCGTGTATATGAAGCAGTAATGGCTAAAAAAGGCCATATGCTGATTACTGCCGATCATGGTAATGTAGAGCAAATGCAGGACTACCAAAGCGGTCAGGTACATACGCAACATACCACTGAACTGGTTCCGTTTATTTATGTCGGCCCAACTTCTGCAACCATTGCTGAAGGTGGCGTCCTTGCAGATGTTGCTCCAACATTGTTGAACCTCATGCAAATTCCTGTACCTGCTGAAATGAAAGGTCGTAATTTGATTACTTTAAAATCATAAAATTTTTTGTATAAACAGGTGGATGGATGGCTTTACAGCGCTGGAAAAAGGTTGTCATTTTAACAACGTTATTCATATGCGTGAGCCATTCCGCCCTTGCTGCGGTAAAAGGCAAGGCTCAGCCTGTTTTAGATTTTGATGATGAAGTCGAACAGAATTATGCTGAAGTTCCGGTAGAATCAATTCAGCAATTTGTCCAGATTTATAGCATCGTCAAAGAAAATTATGTCGATGACAAAAATGACGAAACCTTATTTCAGCAGGCGATTAAAGGTCTGGTCAGTGGTCTGGATCGTTATTCACGTTATTTAAGTCCAGAAGATTATAAGCTGCTGTTGCAATATACCGAAGGCGATATTGCCTCTGTCGATTTTGAACTGGGTTATGACCAGCAGTTGCATCAATGGGTTATTCAAGGTTTAAAGGATAATGCCGACTCAGCCAAGCAAGGTTTGCGCAATGGCGTGAGCGTTTTCAAGGTTGATGATCAGGAACTGAAAAAACTCAACCATGATCAGGTCAATAGCCTACTGAATGGTTCGATTGGCTCTACCTTAAGCTTGCAACTGGCACAAAATAGCAAGCCGCTGATTTTGGTGCGTAATAAAAAAATAGAAACCGATATTCAGGCAACGCTGCTGCATAATCAGGTGCTGGTCATCAAAGTTAAAGTTTTTCAGCAAGATACAGCCAATGAAATCAAACGCTTGATTGAAGAACATTCTTCTTCTTCACGTCTGAAAGCGGTATTGCTCGATTTAAGAAATAATCCTGGCGGCTTGTTGTCGGCTGCGGTTGAATCGGCCGACTTATTCTTGAATCAAGGCATCATCGTATCAACTAAAAGCCGTTCCGAAGGCGATCAGCAGTTTCAGGCCTTGCCCAGTTTTGAATTTCAGAATTTAAAGCTTGGTATTTTAATCAATAACCGTTCAGCTTCTGCCGCTGAAGTTTTTACTGCCGCCATGAAAGATCACGACCGTGCCTGGGTAGTGGGTGAAAAAAGCTATGGCAAAGGGGTAGTACAAAAACTGTTCCCGCTGTCTAATGGTGCTGCTTTACAGATGACAGTATCGCATTACTACACCCCGAAAGGGCAGATGATCGAAGGCGTGGGCATTCAGCCAAATCAACAGTATCTGCTGCAACATGAGATGAAAGAAGAAAACTATCTGGAACATGTTGCAGAGATCATTTTAAGTCATAAATAAACAACCTAGTCCTCGTCAGTATCTAGGCCAAATTTTTTCAGACGATAACGCAAAGAACGGAAAGACATGCCCAGTTTTTTAGCGGCCAGTGTTCTGTTCCAATGGGTTAAATTCAGGGCATTGAGTAAAATATCTTTTTCAATATTTTCCAGATAAAGCTCTAAACCTTCATCAGGTAATTTCTTGGAAGAAATCAGGATATCACTACGCAATGTATGGTGATCTTCCGTTACGGCTGGCACTGCTGCGGTAGGATAACGTAAAGGTGCACTTTGCAAGTGTTGCAAGTCGATTCTTTCGTCATCGCTTAAGGTAATGGCACGTTCAATAATATTGCGCAGTTCACGCACATTTCCCGGATAATACTGACTCAATAAAAAGCTTTTCGCACGATCAGTCAGCTGTTTTGGTGGAATATCCCATTCCTGACTAATTTTCTGAATAAAGTGATGTGCCAATAAAATAATATCGTCACCGCGTTCACGTAGCGGAGGCAGCACCAGATCCATGACATGGATGCGGAAGAATAAATCCTGTCTAAAGCGGCCTTGCTGAACCAAGGCTTCAAGATCCTGATGACTGGCACTAATCACGCGAAAGTCGACATCAATTTCATTGTCTGAACCGACTGGACGAATGCGTTTTTCCTGTACCGCACGCAGCAGTTTAACCTGCATGCTTAAAGGCAGTTCGGCAATTTCATCCAGAAACAAACTGCCGCCATGGGCAGATTGAATCAGGCCCTGTTTGTCTTGTGTGGCGCCAGTAAAGCTGCCTTTTTTATGCCCAAACAGTTCACTTTCCATCAATTCAGTCGGAATGGCTCCGCAGTTAATGGCAATAAACGGACCTTCATTACGGTTACTGAGGCGATGTACCAGATTGGCAATCACTTCTTTTCCTGTCCCGGATTCACCGGTAATAAATACCGGTGCCTGAGAGCGGGCAATTTTATTTAAGGTCACTCGTAACTGTTGAATCGGCAGGGATTGTCCAACTAATAATTTTTGTTCCAAACTGTCTTCTTTGGTCTGAAAATGTTCAAACGGTTTGTTAAAAGCTTTTTGCAGGAGTTGTTCCAGATGCTTCTGATTCACCGGTTTGTTGACAAAATCGAAGGCGCCAGCTTTAAGTGCTGCAATGGCAATTTCCATATTGCCATAGGCAGTCAGTACCGCGACCGGTATGGAGGGAAAATGCTGGTTAATCCATTCCACCAGTTGCAGTCCATTACCGTCTGGTAAATTTAAATCGGTTAAACAGGCATCATAGCGGTATTCAGACAAGAATTTTTTAGCCTGTTCAACACGATGTGCAATATGGGTTTTGATCCCGATACGAGATAAAGACATTTGCATGAGGGTACACAAATCTTCCTCATCATCCACCAATAAAACAAGTGGTTGTTGTTCCACAATACACCCCAGCAATTTAAATTTATAAAGCAACTCGCAGGCATTCTATTCGAAAGCATGCCCCTTGTTCTTGTTCTACATAGTTCAGTTTTGCCTGATTTGCTTCGCAAAAACTATGTGATAGGTATAATCCTAAACCAGTTCCTGTGATTTCGGTACTAAAAAAAGGTTGAAATAAATAAGCCAGATCCTTGGAGGCAACGCCGGCCCCAAAATCACGGACGTCAATACGTACATTGGTTTCCTGTAAATAAACATTCAATTCGATATGTGAATGCTCAGGTGAATTATGTCGAATGGCATTGCGAATCAGGTTAATCAGAACTTGACGAAGTTGTGCCTCGTCGAAACGAATAAAAATTTTGCCCTGAACGGTAGATTTAATTTGAGTGGCAATATCCGCCAAATCTTCCTGGATTAGTAAGGGAATAAACTGTTTTAGCTCAATGTTTGAAGGATGGGTTTCTTTATTGCGCACCATATTTAGCGTGTCTTGTACAATACGGTCTATACGCTGCGCCTGTTTGGAAATCATTCGGCTCAAAGCTGCTTGTTGATGCTGATCGCTATCACTGAAAAGTTCATTGGCTTGTACAATGGCCGCTAAAGGATTGCGAATTTCATGGGCAATGCTGGCAGACAATTGACCTAATGCCGCGAGTTTTAATTGTTGTACGCGTTGATTGATTTTGGTGGCATCCTGCAACACCAGCAGGGTCAGGGTTTGATGCGGAACCATGAGTTTTTGCACTTCAATATGCATATGATAATGGCTGAGCTGCGACTCAAACTGGAATTTTTCTCCGTCCTGTAGTTGATCAAATTTAATTAATTCAAATAAATCGGGCTGTGCCTTGTATAGAGGATATTTGTCATAGGCATAGAGTGAGGGAATGCCTAAAAGCATGCAGGCAGCAGGGTTGCTCAGCACAATATGACAGTTTTCATCTAAAACCAGATACCCCAGTTCAATTTGTTCCAAGATATAGCGATTCAGGTTTTGCAGTCGGTTTAATTCTAGCGATTGGGAAAAATTTAAATTTTCCAGTAACTGGAAGCGTTTTACCGCAATTTGACCACTGCCATAAACCACGAAAAACAGAAAGGCCAGTACCGCGCTATTGCCAATATTATTCAGTGAAGAAAAATCAAAAATAGTGCCTAAAAAAAGCTGATAAATCACACTAATTACCGCAATTAAGGTAATGATCAGCGCCTTTTTGGCATTCAGTAATAACGATGCGGCAAAGATGGTAATCACAAACAGCAAACTTAATTGCAGGTTAGGACCATCTACTGCCAAGGTGAGTAAGCTTAAAGCAATCACATCGACAACAAATAACAGCGGCAGCTGCTGTGAAATTTTTAAGCGTAGATTTCTAAGCGTGATTAACTGGATACAGCTTATCGTTACGTAACCTATAAGGGCGTAAAGATAAAGCTGCGGATAATGATAGTCGGTATTTAAGCGCTGATAAGTTAACAAGAAAATCAGCAGAAGACTGGTCGCAATAATGAATCGGTAGGTGCTATACCAAATGCCTAAATGATATTGGTTAAACTCAAAGGTCTGGGTAGGTTGCGTCATGCATGTCTTCTACAAGCCAAAGGGTATTAAGGTTTAATCAGACCATAGCGAATGGCCAAGTGAGTTAGTTTGACATCACTATCCAGATTCAGCTTTTCAAAAATGCGGTAACGGTAAGTGTTCACCGTTTTGACACTGACAAAAAGTTTATCGGCAATTTCCTGGGCACTAATACAATTCACCACCATCATCGCCACCTGCATTTCACGTTCCGATAAGGCATCGAAAGGAGACTGTTGGGTGTCAGAAAGATATGAACTGGCCAGTTGTTCTGCAATGTCGGCACTGAAATACTTTCCACCTTGCATGACCTTGTTGATGGCACGGACCATTTCGGTCACAGGTGCACCTTTGGTGATATAGCCTTTAGCGCCTGCTTTAAGCAATAAGGAAGGATAGGGCTCTTCAGCCAAGCCGCTTACCGCCAGTACTTTGGTTTCAGGCGCAGTTTGCAATAGACGTCGGGTGGTTTCTACCCCGCCAATTCCGGGCATGTTTACATCCAGCAAAACGACATTAGGATGATGATGGCGGACTAAGTTAATCGCTTCTTCACCAGATTCAGCCTGACCAATCACTTGAACATCCGCATGGTCTTCGAGCATACGGCAAATTCCGGTACGTACTAATTCATGGTCATCTACCACTAAAACTGTGATCACCTAGTTCTCCCTCATATCAAAAAAATGCATTTTTTTTGTTACATAAAGCAAAATAAGCTTGCAATGAAATGACAAAATTAGCAATCCTATTCTATATCTTTCAATTAAATGTTATACACAATGTTGTGAGCAACAAAAAGTGTTCATCTTTGTGTCTAAATGTAAGCATTTTTGAGGGAATATACAAATGTATATTGCCTCCTTGAGTTGAGTAAATCACCGTGAAAAATTCGAAAAAATCTTTAATGCATATGCTGGGCATTTCAATTCTGCTTAGCATGAGTTCAGCCAGTTTTGCAGAACTGGTGATGGATGCGTCTAAAGGGACGGGACAGGCTGCGTTGAACTGGTCCTCTGAGGATGTCAATCAATTATTAAACGGTGATGCTTCAGCTGAAGAAGTCTCTCCACAAGGTTCAACAAAAATAGCCACTTCCGTACGTAGTTCGAATGGTGTGGTGACACATTCTGCACCTAAAACAGTACAAATTTTAAATAATTCCAATTATAGCAACCAGCCTTCGGTTAATGCCCGCGCTGCATTGGTGATGGACGGTCAAACTGGCGAAGTGCTTTATAGTAAAAATAGCAATACGGCTTTTCCAATTGCATCGATTACCAAGCTGATGACAGCTGTCGTAATTGCGGATTCCCGTTTAAATATGTCAGAAAAAATAACTTTACAGCAATCTGACTTTTCATGTTCGGGCTGTAAAAGTTCAAGTTCGACTTTACGCGCGGGTGATAGCATGAATCGCGCTGAAGCTTTACTGTTTGCTTTAATGAAGTCTGAAAACCCTGCAGCAGCAGCATTGGCACGTACTTATCCGGGTGGTCGAGCAGCATTTGTGGCTGCAATGAATGCCAAGGCAAAATCTTTAGGCATGAATTCAACCCATTATATGGAGTCTTCAGGTTTAGACCCGCGTAATGTGTCTTCAGCACGAGACTTGGGTATTTTGGTAAATACGGCGTCTCAATATAGTTTGATCCGTCAGTTCTCAACCACAGCAAGCTATGATTTTAACTTGGGCTATCGTGTATTAAAATCGAACAATACCAATGCTTTGGTACGTAACGGTGGCTGGAATATCAATATTTCAAAAACAGGTTATATTAATGAAGCAGGGCGTTGTGTGGTGATGCATACCACTTTAAATAACCGTCCTGCAATTGTGGTACTTCTTGGAGCAGATTCCTCTGCCGCACGTACCAACGATGCAACACGTTTAATGAGCTGGGCAACCCAGTTACCCAAACGTATTTAATGTTAAATTTTGGGAAGTATTCAAATTTACTCAACTTTTAAATACTTCTGAATTAAAAAGCCCTGCAATTGCAGGGCTTTTTTGTTTCAATCTAAAGATGAAATAAATTACATATTAGAAAGAATAGAGTCTTTGACTTGATTCATTGTCGCATCGATAGACAACATCACTGCATCAGAACATTGTTTGATTGCTGTGTCAGGGTCTTTTAAGCCGTTACCAGTCACTGTACATACAATTACAGAACCTTCAGCAATTTTACCTGCTTTAATGTCACGAATTGCACCACCGATAGATGCTGCAGAAGCAGGTTCTACGAATACACCTTCGTACATAGACAGCATGCGTTGTGCTTCAAGGATTTCGGCATCAGTTAGTTCGTCGAACCAACCTTGAGAATCACGAACAACCGCTTTGGCGTGGTTCCAGCTTTGTGGGTTACCGATACGGATTGCAGTTGCGATAGTTTCAGGGTTTTCCACTGGTGCACCACGTAAGAATGGAGCAGCGCCAGAAGCCTGGTAACCGACCATTGTTGGCAGACCTTCAGGTTTTGGACCAGTGAACTGATCTGTTGCAGCATCATAAACCACTTGTTCAAACTGGTCTTTAGGCTGGTTGGCAACAGCTTCAGTATAACCCATCCAGTGAGCAGTGATGTTACCTGCGTTACCCACTGGTAAGCAGTGATAATCAGGTGCACGACCTAATTCATCCACGATTTCGTAAGCAATGGTTTTTTGACCTTGCAAACGGTACGGGTTGATTGAGTTTACGATGGTCACAGGCGCTTGGTCAGCCACTTCTTTTACCAGACGCATGCCGTCATCGAAGTTGCCGCGAATTTGCATGGTTACCGCACCGTACATCATGGCTTGTGCCATTTTACCCATGGCAATTTTGCCTTCCGGGATGAGTACGAACGCTTTGATACCGGCACGGGCAGCATAAGCAGCCGCTGCAGCAGAAGTGTTACCTGTAGATGCACAGATAATGGCTTTAGAACCTTCTTCAACCGCTTTAGTTACCGCCATGGTCATGCCACGGTCTTTAAATGAACCAGTCGGGTTTAAGCCCTCGTACTTCACATAAATTTCAACATTTTTGCCAATAATGCGAGGAATGTTCTCAAGCTTGATCAGTGGCGTGTTACCTTCGCCTAAAGAGATTGCGCGAGTTGTTGCAGACACTGGTAAACGGTCGCGATAGCGGTCAACTAAACCAGTATAACGATTGGCATTAGACATGATGATGTTCCAATTGTATGTAGAGCTTGGCAAGGGGAATACTCCCCTCAACCCGATTAATTATCAAGCGATTCTAAACGAATTCGTACAATTTCGCCATGAATGACGGGCAATGCTTGAATTTGCTGAAGGGCTTCATCCATTTTTGATTCTTTCACTGGATCAGTCAGAATCACGATAGGAATAAGGTCTTTTAAGCGCGGCTGTTGCATGATCGCGTCGATGCTAATACCGGCACGGCTTAAAATGGTGGTGACATCGGCCAGAACGCCAGTTTGATCTTCGGCATTAATACGGATGTAATATCCGGTGGTCATTTCTTCACGTGGTAGAATTGGCAAATCGGTCAGGGCTTCAAACGCAAGCTGCGGAATAGTTCCAGCACCATCTTCTGTGTAAATAATGTCACGGACAATATCCACCACGTCCGCGACTACCGCAGAAGCCGTTGGACCAGCACCAGCGCCAGCACCGTAATACAGTGTTGGACCGACTGCATTAGCTTGGACTAGAACGGCATTTTTTACACCGTTGACGTTAGCAATCAGCTGGTCATCTGGAATCAAGGTTGGGTGGACGCGTAATTCAATTCCGGCATCGGTACGGCGTGCAATACCCAAGTGTTTGATACGGAAGCCCAAGTCTTCGGCATATTTTACGTCTTGAGCAGTCACTTTGCTGATGCCTTCGGTAAATACCTTGTCGAACTGTAACGGAATACCAAATGCACATGAAGCCAGAATTGTCAGTTTATGTGCAGCATCAATGCCTTCAACGTCAAAAGTTGGATCTGCTTCAGCATAACCCAGTTCTTGTGCTTCTTTGAGCACGTCTGCAAAGGCACGACCTTTTTCACGCATTTCACTTAAAATGAAGTTGCCTGTACCATTAATAATACCTGCCAGCCAGTCAATTTTATTGGCAGCCAAACCTTCACGAATCACTTTAATAATCGGAATACCACCGGCAACGGCTGCTTCATAGGCAATTTGCACGGCATTGTCTTCGGCCGCTTTAAACAGTTCATTGCCATGTTCAGCCAGTAAGGCCTTGTTGGCCGTCACAATGTGCTTGCCGTGTTTCATCGCTTCCATGATGACTTCATAAGCAGGGTGAATACCGCCCATGACTTCAACCACAACATCGACATCCGGTTGACGAACGATATCGAGCAGATCAGCACTTTGCTTCGCCGAAGCAGGTAAATCCAGATCAGGACGTGGACGACGGGTACCTACATGAGTGATTCGAATTTCTCGACCGGTGCGACGTTTAATCTCAGCAGCATTTTCTTTTAGTAGTTTAAGGGCACCACCACCCACAGTACCAAGACCGAGGATTGCCAGACGAACTGGTTTCACGTCACACTCCAAATATGTATTCAACTTTAAGCGAAGCTAGATCATAGCTAAAAAAACCGCCAGACTCTAGGGTAGATATCACTTTATCTTTACCTATTAAATTTAGTAAATGAATTGATAAAAATTAGTTATTTAAACGTTGCACCAATTCTTCAGGCGATAGATATCCACCCAGGTAAACACCCTCGGTATTATAAATTGCTGGAGTACCATTGACGCCCATATTCAAGCCCAATTGATATTGATCTTTCACTGGATTTTTACAGGTCGCTGGAGCAAGCGGTGCACCGGCAATGGCCTGATCGAATGCAGCTTGACGGTCGGCACTACACCATACGCTTTCCATGGCTGGCATGAACTGTTCGCCACGTGGCCATGCGATATAGCGTACTTCAATGCCCTGGGCATTAATTTCAGTCATATGTTCATGTAATTTATGACAATATGGACAGCTGGCATCGGTAAAGACATAGACCACATGTTTGGTCTTGCCTTTGGCTTTATAAACCAGCAGATCTTCAGTTTTTAAGTTGGCAAGCAGCTTCTTGTTGGTCTCAGACTGCAAGTTTTCACTGACATTGTGAATTTTACTGTCGCCTAAACGCAGTACATCGCCTTGAATAATGTATTTGCCATCGGCAGTGGCATATACAGATGACATGCCTTCGAGAGTGACCCAATACAGATTAGGGACTTCAGTCGCTTTAATATTTAAAATTTTGGCATTGATATTGGCTTTCTTGAAATGCTGCTGCAGCGTGTTCACCAGACGTTGCTGTGCATTGCGTTCTGAAAGGTTGGATGCTTCCCCGGTTGCAGGTGCGCTAGCGGTTAAAGTATTTTGCTTTTTTTCATCATTATTCGAATTGGAGCAGGCCGTTAATCCCAAGCCAACAACAAGTGTAGATGCGAGAAAAATTTTTGAACGGGTAAATAACATAAACAACCCTTTCTTGTAGGTATAAAAAAACAGGTGAATAAGCATAACAAAAAAAAATGCCTGAAATAAAACTTCTTAGTCTGATATTTACTGCCGTTAAGCGCGCGGGTGATAAGTGGCATGTAACTGTTGCATGCGAACCTGAGCCACGTGGGTATAAATTTGCGTGGTGGATAAATCACTATGTCCGAGCAGCATCTGTACCACACGCAAATCGGCGCCATGATTGAGCAGATGGGTGGCGAAGGCATGCCGCAGGGTATGCGGCGAAAGTTCGGCCTGAATGCCGGCTTGCAAGGCATAGCGCTTAATGGCATACCAGAAATTTTGCCGACTCATGATGCCACCATGCTGGGTTAAAAACACATAGTCAGTGGCAGATTTATACAGGCTGGCACGTGCTTGCTGCAGATATTTTTCAATCCATTCGCAAGCGACCTGCCCCAAAGGCACCAGACGTTCCTTATTGCCTTTGCCGACAATACGCAAATAGCCCTGTTTTAGGTTAATCAGTTCCAGCCTTAAATTGAGCAATTCAGATACCCGCAGTCCGCAGGCGTAGAGGACTTCAAACATCGCCCGGTCACGTAAGCCCAGAGCGGTATTGATATCTGGTGCATTAATTAAGGCTTCAACATCGGCTTCGGATAAATCTTTCGGTAGGGCCCGCCCAATTTTAGGAGTTTTATGGGTTGCCACCGGATTGTCGCTACGTAATTTTTGCTCACGCAGAAATTTATAAAAGGAACGCAGGGCAGAAAGTGAGCGGGCAATCGAGCGCGGACTTTTTCCCTGTTGGGTCAGGTTTAATAAAACATCGGAAATGTCATCACTGCTCCAGTCTGGCATGGTAACAGCACTGCATTCACTACATTGAATTAAATCAGATAGATAGGCATTACGGGTATGCGGACTGACGGTTTGGGCAATTAAATAATCTCGAAAGCCCTGCAAAAAACTTAAATTTTCAGGAATGTTTACAGCTGCGGGAATACGAGGCTTTTTATTGAGCATGTCACTTCTACGTTAAATGAAAACCCCAAGTTTTTCTTGGTCTTGATCAATGTAGACCAATTTTTTTGCAATGTCGAACGCCGCACACAAGATGAGAATTGGAATCAAACCTTACTTGGTAATTATTCTCATTTGTTTGTATACTGTACGAAATATTTTAGGATTAGATGCGGTGCGATTATCTGATTTGAAAGTGAAACAAACGGCCATCATTAGCAAAGTGAATCGTACTTTGGATGGTGATACAGCTCAGACTGATCTGGTGGCGAGTCGTTTAGAAACTTTAGGTTTTGTACCGGGGACAAAAGTTCAGGTCATTACCAAAGGTATTTTTGGTGGCGATCCCATTCTGATTCAGGTGGGGTTTACCCGTTTCGCACTGCGTAAAGTTGAAGCTGAAAAAATTGAAATTGAAGAGGGGATCACTGCATGAGTGATGCGCTACGTATTGCCCTTGTAGGTAACCCTAACTGTGGTAAAACATCATTATTCAACCATTTGACCGGAACACGGCAAAAAGTGGGTAATTATGCGGGGGTCACGGTTGAACGAAAGGTTGGGCAGTTCAGCTTGCCTTCAGCGCGTGCGGTTCGTGTGCTGGATTTGCCCGGGACTTATAGTCTGAATGCGACCAGCCCGGATGAAGCCATTACCCGTGATGTGGTGCAGGGCAAAATTGCTGAAGAAGGTGATCAGGATGCTTTCCTGTGCGTGGTGGATGCCACCAACTTAAAACTGCATCTCGGTCTGGTTCTGGAAATGATCGAGCTGGGGCGTCCTATTTTGCTTGTGCTGAATATGATGGATGAAGCACGCCGCCGTGGCATGCAGATCAACACGCAAAAATTATCTCAGCGTTTAGGTATTCCTGTGGTGGAAACTGTGGCGGTGCGTAATGCAGGCATTGAAAACCTGATGGGCGCGCTGGATGCGGAAACGTTTAGAACGCCCAACACTGAACTGAGCGATGTCAAAATTTCCGGTTCAAATCATGAAAAAATTGCCCAGATTCTAAAAGATGTGGTGGTTTTCGTTGACCATGAAGATAAGCGTTCTGATTTTCTGGATAAAATTTTCTTGCATCCGGTGTTTGGCTTAATCAGCCTGGCAGTGATGATGTTTATTATCTTCCAGGCGGTATTTGCCGGGGCTGCGCCATTTATGGATGGGATTGAAGCGGCCTTTGGATGGCTGGGAGAAACCGTGGGTGAGCATATTGCACATCCATTGCTGAATAGTCTGGTGGTGGACGGCATTATTGCCGGTGCGGGCGGTGTAGTGGTGTTCTTGCCACAGATTCTGATCCTGTTCTTCTTCATTTTGGTATTGGAAGAATCCGGCTATTTGCCACGTGCAGCGTTCTTGCTGGATAAATTGATGTTTAAGGCTGGTTTAAGTGGCCGGGCCTTTATTCCATTACTATCCAGTTTTGCCTGTGCTGTGCCGGGCATTATGGCAACCCGTAGTATCAGCGATCCGCGTGACCGTTTGACCACTATTTTAGTTGCACCATTGATGACCTGTTCTGCGCGTTTACCAGTCTATGCCTTGCTGATTTCTGCCTTTATTCCAGCAAAAATGGTGTGGGGCATGTTCAACCTGCAAGGTCTGGTGCTGTTCGCGCTGTATATGGCAGGTATTGTCAGTGCCCTGATTGTGGCGACTGTGCTGAAATTTTTCCAGAAAGACAAATCCCAACATGCCTTGTTGATGGAATTGCCAAGTTACCGTTTTCCGGATGTGAAAAGTGTCTGGATTGGCTTGCTTGACCGCGCCAAAATCTTCCTGAAACGGGTGGGTGGCATCATCTTTGCCTTGTCCATTTTACTGTGGTTCCTGTGTACTTTCCCGCAGGCGCCAGAAGGCGCAGTTGGGCCAGCAATTGACTATTCATTTGCCGGTATGCTGGGTCATGTGATGCAGCCGATTTTTGCGCCATTGGGTTTTAACTGGCAAATCTGTATTGCCCTGATTCCAGCCATGGCGGCTCGTGAAGTGGTGGTGGCAGCACTCGGTACCGTATATGCCTTGTCTGCAGCTGATGATGATGCGGTCGCGCAAGGCTTATCGACCTTAATCAGTAGCGGTGATTTGGCCTGGTCATTGGCAACCGGTTTATCTTTGCTGGTGTGGTTCATTTATGCGCCGCATTGCCTGGCCACGCTGGCAACGGTAAAGCGTGAAACAGGTTCATTCAAAACCGTAACGTTGATGACCATTTACCTGTTTGGACTGGCGTATCTCATGTCATTCCTGACTTATCAAATTGCTTCACATTACTTTGGATAATTTTGTCCAACGCCAAACAAGTGAAAGGAGACTGAAATGATTGAAATTCTCATTGTGGCTGCTTTGGTCATTTGGAGTGCTGTGGTGGTGTTTAAGAAAGTTTTTCCGAAAGCATCATATTCAGTCTTCAGCTCACTTTCGAACGGCTGCCAAAAGCAGGGCTGGACCGTTCTGGCAAAATGGTTAAAACCTGAAATGGTCTTTGGCTGCGGTGGCAGTTGTGGCTGTTCGGCCTCAGACAGTCCTGCCAAGAAAAAACCTGAAGTCCAGGCAGTAAAGTGGAAATAAAATCTACTGCCGGGAAAAAAATTGAAAACCGTCATTTATGACGGTTTTTTTACGCACTGACACAAAAAAGCCGAGATAAAGTCAAAACAGAAAAAGCATTCAAAACAGCAAAGTGCTAACATTTTGTCAGTTTTGAAAACGTACCAAAAAATGGGGCAAAAATGTTAATACAGCGTGGTGGATTAAAAGTCGTTGCAGGACTCGGAATTTCAGGTGTTGCAGCAGTAAACTTCTTACATGAAAATGGCTACCGCGTTGCAGTAACAGATTCTCGAAAGACACCACCCGGGCATGACCAGATTCCGGCAGCAGTGCAAACCAGTTTTGGTCAGCTCGATCAAGATCTATTATTACAAGCTGAAGAAATCGTGATTAGCCCTGGGCTTGATCCGAAAATTCCAGAAATTCAGGCTGCAATTGCCAAAGGTATTCCGGTAGTGAGCGAAATTCAGATTTTACGCCGTGCAACCGATAAACCGATTGTGGCCATTACCGGCTCAAATGCCAAAAGTACCGTAACCACACTCATTGGCCTGATGGCAAAAGATGCCGGCAAAAAAGTGGCTGTGGGTGGTAATTTGGGTCGTCCGGCACTGGATTTAACCAAAGATGATCCTGAACTTTATATTCTGGAATTATCCAGCTTTCAGTTAGAAACGACATCCAATTTAAATGCTGAAGTGGCAGTCGTGCTGAATATGAGTGAAGATCATCTTGACCGTCATGGTGACATGTTTGGTTATCATACGGCAAAACACCGCATTTTCCAGGGTGTGAAAAAAGTGGTCTATAACCGTGATGATTCTTTGACCCGCCCGCTGGTTCCAGATAACACACCAATGCAGAGCTTTGGTTTGAATGCACCTGATTTAAATCAATACGGTATTTTAAAAGAAGATAATGGCAGCATCTGGCTGGCCCGTGGTCGTGAACGTTTATTGAAAAGTTCAGACATGTACATTCAAGGTACGCATAACGTTGCCAATGCCTTGGCATGTCTGGCTTTGGGTGAGGCGATTGGCCTGCCTTTAGAGAGCATGCTTGAAACGCTGAAAACCTTTAAAGGTTTAGAGCACCGCTGTGAATTTGTCAAAGAAGTGCACGGGGTTCGTTATTACAATGACTCTAAAGGCACCAACATTGGCGCAACCTTGGCGGCTATTGATGGTCTGGGTGCAGCGATTGAGCCACAGGGTGGAAAAGTTGCTATTATTCTAGGTGGTCAAGGTAAAGGGCAGGACTTTAGCGCACTTCGTGAAGCTCTAACTAAATATGCCAAAGTTGCCGTGCTGATTGGTGAAGATCGACCCGTCATTGAAACCGCAATTGAAGGTACAACCACCTTAATTCATGCCGAATCTTTAAAAGAAGCGGTAGAATTATGCCAGCAACATACTCAAGCCCACGATGTGGTGTTATTGTCACCTGCATGCGCAAGTTTTGATATGTTCAAAGGTTATAGTGAACGTGGACATCAATTTGTCGATTGTGTGAATGCACTGGCTTAAAAGAACGATAAGGAAAGTTGTATGGCTGGGTTAGCTCAGACGACCATAAATAAAATTAATCAGGTCTACAATGAGTGGGGACCGAAAATCCCCGCTGAAGTTACGCCGCGTAATGTACTGATTTTTTGTGTAATCACCTTGCTGTGTATTGGTTCAATCATGGTGGCATCGGCATCGATGCCCTATGCAGACCGATTACATGAAAATGCATTTCACTATGTGATCCGACACGGCATTTCCATTTTTGTGGCCGCTGTTGCCGCGTTCTTGGCGTATAAGGTGTCATTGAATGTCTGGTTTAATAATACCTTTCCACTGTGGATTATGACCATTCTGCTGCTGGCAGTGGTATTGGTCGCCGGTTCCGAGGTCAATGGTTCCACCCGATGGATTCGTATTGCCGGATTTACCTTACAGGCTTCCGAAGTCGCCAAGGTGATGATGGCCATCTTCACCGCCGATTATGTGGTGCGGCGTGCCAAAGAGGTGAGAAACAGCGCTTCCGGCCTGTACCGCTTAGTCGGCGTGATGATCATCACTGTAGGCTTAATCCTGCTGGAACCCGATTTGGGAGCGACTGCGGTTATTGTCCTGATGATTTTAGGCATTTTCTTTCTGGCTGGCGCACCACCGATTCAGTTTATTTTCTTCCTGATCGCGATTGTATTTGCTTTGGCCGCTGCGATTATCTTTGAGCCTTACCGCCTGCAGCGCGCGCTGTCCTTTACCAATCCCTGGGCAGACCCTTTGGGAACCGGTTATCAGTTGTCTAATGCACTGATGGCCTTTGGTCGGGGTGAATGGATGGGGGTAGGACTGGGGCATAGTATTCAGAAAATGTCTTATCTGCCTGAAGCGCATACTGACTTTATGTTGGCTATTTTAGGTGAAGAATTTGGCTTCTTCGGGATCAGTACGGTATTGATCTTGTCCTTTATGATGGTGGTGTGCTGTATCAAAATCGGACACCGTGCCTTGCAGCACCAATACTTGCGTGCAGGTTATCTGGCCTATGGCATTAGTATTATTTTCTTGCTGCAAATCCTGGTGAATGCCGGGATGAATATGGGCATGTTACCGACCAAAGGTTTGACCTTGCCGTTTATTAGTTATGGGGGTTCATCTTTAATTATGTGTGCAGTGATGATCAGCCTGATTTTGAAGATTGATGCCACCACACAAAAGGCCAATCCAAGCAAAGAAGAATCTAGCTTCTAGCCCAAGCTGGCAATCAATCTGGCTAAGCATGGTTCAGTACTGTGCTTGGCATTTCAGTTTCACAATGCAGACATTTCACAAATTCTCCTTTTGATTTTGAAAGGGGAAGCAGTGGAATAAAAAATAAAGAAAAATAATTGCATTGCTGTTTCAATTCATAAGCGCTGCGTGTTCTGCAGACTGGACAAAGAAACTGACTTTTCTCCACTACCTTGGTTTTAGGACCAATGCCAAATATAAAAAACATCTTCAGCCTGCCATTTCTGATGTAGATCTTCTTAGCTTAATCCTAATCTGGATTTTATAAATAGCTGCCTTGTAGCTCGGTTGTATTTGGAATTAAGTCAATATTCCATTGGGAAATAGCCTGTTTTAGCATATTTTCTGGCGTGTCTAAATCAACTTCTGGCTGATGCAAAGCGCGAATGGCCTGCTGTAGTAATTCAGGAGCACGGCTGAGATCAAGCGCTTGCGCCAGATTTTGTTTAGAGAGTTTTTGACCCTGATCGTTCATCGCCAAAGGTAGATGCATATATTCAAGTTTGCGATAGCCCAGTAGCGAACCGAGCCAGATTTGCCGTTCGGTATTATCCAGCAGGTCGGCACCACGAACCACATGGGTCATGCCTTGCAGATAATCATCTACGACGACTGCTAACTGGTAATTGATAATGCCATCACGACGCTTCAGCACAAAGTCACCGAGGTCTTGTTGCAGGTTGCAACAATGCGTGCCTTGCAGGCGATCGGTAAAGCAAATTTGCTGATTGGATACTTTCAGACGGATGGCTTGATGCTCAAAAGGCAGATTTAAATCCCGGCAGGTTCCGGCATAGATATGATTGGAGCCGAGCATTTTACGGGTGCACTGGCAGGCATAGACCCAGCCTTGCTGATGCAGCTGCTCAATCACAGATTCATAAATATCGAGGCGGTCTTTTTGGAAAATGATCTCGGCATCAGGTGTGAACTGAAAAGCATCGATTGAGTGCAGGATATGTGCTTCGCTACCGGGATAAATACGCGGCATGTCGGTATCTTCAATCCGGACCAACCATTGACCCTGATGGGCACGTGCATCGCAATAACTGGCCACAGCGGTAATGAGTGAGCCAAAATGCAAAGGGCCGGTTGGCGATGGCGCAAACCGACCCACGTAATTCTCTCCAGCTTTCCCTCCCTTTTTTAAAGGGAGGGTCAGGGAGGGATTACTTAACACAGTATTAACCGTTATTTTGCTTCTCTTTGATTTCTGCTAGCGTTTTGCAGTCAATACAAAGGGTTGCAGTTGGACGTGCTTCAAGACGACGCAGACCAATTTCAATACCACAAGTTTCACAGAAACCGTAATCATCGTTTTTAATCGCTTCGATGGATTGCTCAATCTTGCGAATCAGCTTACGTTCACGGTCACGAGTACGGAGTTCAATAGCAAACTCTTCTTCTTGTGTCGCACGGTCATTGACATCAGGCAAAGCTGTATTTTCGTCTTGCATGGTGTTTAAGGTGCGGTCTACTTCAGACATCAGTTCAGCTTTCCATGCCAGTAAAATCTGGCGGAAATGCTCAAGTTGTCCTTCAGACATGTATTCTTCATTTTTTTTAGGCTGATAAGGTGCAATACCAAATAAGCTAGCAGTAGAACCACTTTCTGACGCTTTTGGCTTCGTTTTACGCACGCGTTTGGTAGATTTCTCATCTACCACATCAGTTTGTTCGTCCAAGACTTGATTTTGGTTGTCATTCGCCATATAGGGCATTCCTCATCATATACGTATTATCTATACGCAAAAAATATGGTGATATGCAAGTGTTTTTATCCAACCCTAAGGAGATTTTCCTTCGAGGGTCGTCATCATATAGACTTTTTGTGCTTTTAGATAGTCTTTGATGCTTGGATTCTATCGACCATGCTTCCTTTAGAAGGCATAAAGTAATAGAAAAAAAACAAAATGAAAAGTTAATAACCTGAAATTTCACTATTAATTTGTTGTCGTGCTGTTAGAACCCGGTAAATTTGGGTTTCAAGTTCACCATTGGCTTTCAGATGCAGGACACGAAAACCTGGAGCTTCATTATCCAGGGCAAAATCTTCACTTAAGGGTTTGAACTGAACACAGGTGGATGGGGTAGAAAAAAACTGGATGTGCTGCCATTCATGCCACGAATCCTGATGCACATGACCAAAAATAACCGCTTTGACATTGCTGTGCTTGGCTAAAATATCAGTTAAGTTTTCAGTGTTTTTCAGTATGTGCTGATCAATCCATTTTGATTGCATTTCAAAGGGATGATGATGACATGCTACGATCACGAATTGCTGTTGCAGTTTTGCTAAAAGCCTATCCAGTTGTTGCAGTTGCTCTTGTTCAATCCAGCCATCGGTCCGGTCTTGTACTGCACTGTTTAATAGCACAAAGCTCCATTTACCAAAATGAATGGCTTGCGCCTCGTCCTTATTTTGGTAGAAAGGGAAAAGATCCAGGTCGTCATGATTACCCGGAATCTGATAAAACGGGATTCCCAGCGCCTGCATAAAAGATAAGTAACGGCTATAGGTCTCTGCGACCGGGACTTGAGCCAAGTCACCGGTATGAATAATGGCATCGGTATTCGGATAGTGCTGCTGAATTTGCTTGATGATTGCATGAAAACTGTGCTCAGGATTCATATGCACAAATTCTAAATCTTCCTGATTCATGAGGTGTGTGTCTGAAATCTGAATAATGGTCCAGTCTTGCTGGTCTTGATTATTGTTGGATAAAGTCATGTCTGACTCCTTAGACATTCCTTGTTGTTTTAATATGTTGTTGCAACCATTGCAATGCCATAATGACCGGCGCATTCTTTAAGCGACCATTGCTCATTAAAGTAGCTATTTCCCTATAGTCAATAATGTGCAGTTGAATATTTTCCCCTTCATCCGGCATGCCAAAGACTCCGCCTTGTTCAGGAAGATGTGCTTCAGCACTGTATAAATGGAACAGTTCGGAACAGGCGCCTGCCGATGGATAAAAGCTGAATAAATGCTGTAACTGATCAATCTCACAGCCGGATTCCTCTAGACTTTCACGGCGTATACAGCTTTCCGCTGACTCATTGCCATCAAGTACTCCGGCAATCACTTCCAGTTGCCACGGAGAATCTGCATCGTCCATCGCACCGACACGGAATTGTTCAATAAGTGCAAATTTTTGCTGCGCATCATTATAAATCAGCACACCCGCAGCTTCAGGCCGGTGAATCAGTTCACGTTGCATGACTGGGGTGAATTCGCGCTGGTTAAATAAACGATGGCTGAGATTTACTTTTTCAACCTGAATGAAGCCACGAAAAAGATATTCACGGGACTGAATTTTGACTTGGTCGCTGTTATATGTGGCTTGTCTAATAATATTCATATAGCTCAGTCAGGATGAAAAGCATACATTCATCCTAACTGAGAATTTCATGAAAATAAAAGATTTTTTTTTCAGAATTACAGCTTATGGTACAATTTTTGACCATGTTCATGATAGCTGGTTTTCATGGCACTCAAACCTGCTTCAATCTCTGTATCCTGTTCTTGACTTTGCTCCACATTGCTTTGATTTTTCGCATAATCCCTCACATTTTGGGTGATTTTCATGGAACAGAATTTAGGACCACACATAGAACAGAAATGCGCGGACTTATGTGCTTCCTTCGGCATGGTTTCATCATGCATGCTGCGTGCAGTATCCGGATCCAGACTCAAATTGAACTGATCTTCCCAACGGAATTCGAAACGCGCTTTGGATAAGGCATTATCACGTACTTGTGAACCTGGATGTCCCTTGGCCAAATCGGCTGCATGCGCGGCAATTTTATAGGTGATAATGCCGTCTTTGACATCTTTCTTATTCGGCAAGCCTAAATGCTCTTTTGGTGTGACATAGCACAACATGGCGGTACCGTACCAGCCAATCATGGCAGCACCAATCGCTGAAGTAATATGGTCATAGCCCGGAGCAATGTCGGTGGTTAAAGGCCCCAGAGTATAAAAAGGTGCTTCCTTACAGACTTCTAGTTGCAGATCCATATTTTCCTTGATCATGTGCATCGGCACATGGCCCGGACCTTCAATCATCACCTGTACATCATGCTCCCAGGCACGATGGGTCAGCTCGCCCAAAGTACGCAGTTCACTAAATTGGGCTTCATCATTGGCATCCTGAATAGAGCCCGGACGCAAACCATCGCCCAAACTGAAGGACACGTCATAGGCTTTCATGATTTCGCAGATCTCATCGAAATGAGTATAGAGGAAATTCTCTTGATGATGTGCCAGACACCACTGCGCCATAATGGAACCGCCACGTGACACAATTCCGGTAAGTCGATTTGCGGTCAGCGGCACGTATCGTAAAAGCACGCCGGCATGAATGGTGAAATAATCCACGCCTTGTTCGGCCTGTTCAATCAGGGTGTCTTTAAAGATTTCCCAGGTCAGGTCCTCGGCAACACCATCGACTTTTTCCAGCGCCTGATAGATTGGAACGGTACCAATTGGAACAGGGGAGTTACGGATAATCCATTCGCGGGTTTCATGAATATTCTTGCCGGTCGATAAATCCATGATGGTGTCTGCACCCCAGCGAGTCGCCCAGGTCATTTTCGCCACTTCTTCATCGATGCTGGAACCGAGTGCGGAGTTGCCGATATTGGCATTGATCTTGACCAGGAAATTACGTCCGATAATCATCGGCTCAATTTCAGGATGGTTAATATTGGCCGGAATAATGGCACGGCCTTCCGCTACTTCCTGACGCACAAATTCAGGGGTAATTTCAGTCAGATTTTTGGCCCCGAAGTTTTGACCTGCATGCTGGCGTGCATCCACACCTTCCTGCTGGCGCTGGTTTTCACGAATGGCGATATATTCCATTTCCGGGGTAATGATACCCTGACGTGCATAGTGCATCTGAGTGACATTTTTACCTGCTTTGGCACGACGCGGCTTTTGAATATGGGCAAAACGGATGTCCGCGGTGCGAATATCTTTCAGGCGTTCCTGTCCAAAAGCAGAGCTCAGGGTCTCTAAACGTTCAGTATCCTGACGTTCCTCAATCCATGTTTCACGAACATTGGGCAAACCTTTATTCAGGTCAATGGCAACGTTCGGGTCGGTATATACCCCTGAAGTGTCATAGACCATAATGGCAGGATTGTGTTCGCCACCCAGACCGGTTGGGGTTTCGGTCAGGGAAATTTCACGCATAGGCACCTGAATGTCGCTACGTGAACCTTGGACATAGACTTTTTGGGAAGCGGGTAAAATTCGGGTGAGATCTTTAGCATCTTGCTCATGTTGAGCAGAAATATCAGTTGCAGAGAGATTCGTTAATTGGTGCATTGCGGTGATCCTTGTGAATGACATCAACGAATCAAGCACGACCAAAAACGTGGCTGCTTTATCCAGGTAAATTCATTGAAAGAATTAACATGGATAAATTGAGGGCTTAGGTTTTTTGATGGCTTGATTCCTACGCAGGTCTTAACCTGATCAGGTTCAACGGTACTCACCCTCAAATGCCATATCTGCATATAGAATTTAGGTGATCTCAGCGAGTTGTTACTCGCGCTCCGTCAAGCTATGAATCAATACTACCATGTCCATGTACTAAAAAACATTCACATAAAACATCGCTTTTCGGCTGGCGTCCAGATCGGAGACAGACAGGCAGCTTAAAGACAAACGGCATCACTAAAACAGTCACGCGGGTTGGAAAGGCTCAGATTTTGTAAACCCAAATATTCATCTAACTGTCTGAGTGTGAGCTGTTTTTCAGGCATCGACTGTTGTTCTTTGAGGCTAAGCTGAACAGGAATTTCTTGTAAACGCTGCTGTTCGGGTAACTGTAGAAATTGCAGAAATTTGTTCGCTTGAACCGCTAAATGCGAGTTTTTGACCTCGGCCAGTTTTTCAATTTCATCCAGCGAACTGCTTTGTACCGCATACTTGTCAATATAACTGTCCGAAACCGGAGAGTCTTTCATGCCTTTAAATAAAAACAGGGTATACATCTGCAACAGATATTCGGCATCTTTACGATAGCTGCTTTTAGGATATTGATGTAAATAGTCTTCCCAAAATAAGGCCCGAGACGCAATCTCATGCGGTTCGACAATTAAGATATGCTCTGACAATACCGGCAGCATATTCTGTGTGGCTAGGTTTTCAATAAAGACCTGTTCAGCTGGTGGCATATAAGGGGCAAAAATTCGGGCTAAATATTCGGGACTGCGGCGATAATTGACCCGGCCCTTACCGCGATCAAACAGTTCAATATAAGCTTGTCCTTTATGTTTTAATAAATACTGGTCACGTAACGTCAGTTGTTCAAAAAGGTTTTGTTGAATGGTTGGATGCTGGGACAAATCAAAAGCATACTCTTCGAAAGCAGCTTGCTGAGCAGCTGTTCTATCCACGCTAAGGAAGTTATTGTACATTTGATTGGACAGTTTTAATAAATGTTGTTGTTCTGCTAAGGTAGACAGCGGCAAGCATAACTTGAGATCCTGATTAATTTGTTCTAGGGCAAAAGTGGTGCGTTCTGCATTAATAGCCAGCATGTTTTTTTCAAGATTTTTGCATAATAACGATAAATCTACCGTTTCATCTTGTTGTGATTGTTTTTGTACCTGTTCTGGGATAGGTTGAGGCTCGGGTTTTTGGCACCCGGACAGAAGGATAAAAATAAAAAAGGGAAAGCATTGCTTAACAGAAAAATTTGTTTTTAAAGGCACAGTCATTCTATATCGGGGTACATGCGGCAATGATTTGTAGGGTGTCTGGATATTTTATAACTGAAAAAGTTTTTGTCTGTGTAGTATTGTGCAGGGTTTTGGTTACGCGCTGTGATCATTGACGAGTATGATGGAGATGGATCGAAATCGCATGTGCAGATTGTAAAAATTAATAAAAATCATACGGAAAGTTGAGAAGATCGTTTTAATATTACATAGCTTTTATTATAAATATGCGTGTCTATGGATGGTCGCTAGTCTAGTAGGGATTTACTATAAAAAAATGAATATTAAAGTAGTCATTGGTGCATGTGGATTGTTGTTTAGCACATGGGGTCATGCTCTGGATTTGGTGGAAGCCTATCAACGGGCAAAAAACAGCGATCCAAATTGGCAAGCCAATCTTTTACAATATGAAGCAGATCAACTCAATTTAGGCATTGCCAAAGGGAATTTGCTGCCAACAGTCACTATTTCTGGAAATGTGGCACGTAAAAGTCAGCAGACCAGTGACAGCAGTATTCCGGGTTTTCCCTCAGATGCATTTGCAGCTTCATCTTCCACAACTCGACAAATTGCCATCACAGCACGCCAGCCGATCTTCCGTTGGGATGCCTGGGAAGGTTTAAAGCAGGTCAAGACTTCGGTCAGTTTGAGTGAAATCACTTTACAGTTACAGCGCCAAGAACATATTTTAAATGTCTCTGAAAGTTATTTTAATGTATTGCGTCAGCAGAGTTTAACTGTGGCCAATCTGCAAGAAGAAAAAACCCTGTTTGAACAGCTCAATGTCATGAATGCCAAACTGAAAGAAGGTCTGGTGGCAAAAAGCGATGTCAGTGAAGCCAATGCACAATATGAAAGTGCCCGGGCTAACCGGATAGCCACGCATGTGCAATTGGTTTTGGCACAGGAACAGCTGGCCCAGTTAATTGGACCCTATCAAGAGAATCTGGCCGTACTCAGAGATGACTTTCAATTTCAGAAACCCTATCCTACGGATTTGGATGCCTGGACAGCTTTGGCACTGAGCCAGAATCTATCCGTTCAGCAGGCGCGTATACAACAGCATTATGCAGAAGACCAGAAACGGGTAGAAAAAGCGGCCTTATATCCTCAAATTGAGGCGGTCGGTACCTATGGTTATGCCAAACAATCACCGCAAAATGTGGTTTCCAGTGATGGCCAGTTTGACCAGATTGGCGTAGAGATGAACTGGAAGGTCTATACTGGTGGAAGAACGCAAAAGTCCATTCAAAAAGCAGCGGTAAATGTGAAAAAAAGTGAATCTCAGCTGGAGGCTGCAATTCGCAAGGCCAATACCGATGTGAAAAAATCTTATATGCAGGTAGAAACTGATCAAGCCAAATTACAGGCACGAAAAGCCGCAATGGATTCTTCAGAAGTGGTTTCTCGGGCCTCTCAAGCACAGTATCGGGAAGGCTTAAAAACCATGGTCGATGTGCTGTTAGCCCAACGTAATGCTTTTTCTGCCAAACAGGATTATTTAAATGCAAAATATGATTATTTAATTAATGTCCTGCGTTTAAAAGCATCGGTCGGTAAATTGACCGAAAAAGACCTGGAAGAAATGAATGCCTGGTTGATTGACAAGTCGTTCAAGCCAGCCAGCTAATCTTGCGGTTTTTGTCATGAAAGTTTCATATTAGATATGTTTTAATATTGAACAAGATCATTCATTTTAAAATCGCTGTTGTGGAGTATGCCCCTTGCCAAATAATCCGGTGTTAAATCACCATATTTCTTCGCAATTTAATGAAGATTTGCAAGATGTAAATACCAAGTTCATGACCATGGGGGGCTTAGTGGAACAGCAAGTGGCCAATGGTATTCATGCCTTGCTGGATACCGATGCCACTTTAGCGATGGATGTGCAGTTTCAGGATAATGTGGTCAATCGTCTGGAAACTGAAATTGATGAAGCCTTGACTCTGATTCTGGCACGCCGTCATCCTGCCGCGATTGATTTGCGTATGGTGATTGCCATGTCTAAAGCCAATACCGACCTGGAGCGTATTGGTGATGAGGCGGCTAAAATTGCCCGAATTGCCCAGAATTTATGTGAAGAGGGCAGTTCACCGCGCGGCTATATGGAAACCCGTCATATTGGCAATCAGGTGCGGGTCATGATTCATGATGCGCTGGATGCCTTTGCCCGCCTGGATGTCGATCAGGCTTTACGTGTTTTGCTAGCCGATGCCGACATTGACCGTGAATATCAGTCTGCGACCCGTACCTTAATGACTTATATGATTGAAGATCCGCGTCATATTTCACGGGTCATCAATGTCATGTGGGTACTGCGTTCTTTGGAGCGGATTGGTGACCATGCGCGCAATATTTCCGAACAGGTCATCTATATGGTCAAAGGTTTGGATGTACGCCATACCAGTGTGGAAGAGATTGAACAAAAAGTTCAGCGTTAATTACTAAATTAATCACAATAAAAAGCCTGCGATTTGCAGGCTTTTTGTTTCAAAAATTTCTTTATCAGTGGGTTGGCTTAATAGCCCCATTCATTTAAAAACTTCTATGACTAGAATGCATAAAAACAACAACTTGAAATAAGCAATACAAATTATCTCAAAAAAGTGTGACTTATTTATCAAAAAATATACAAAATGATATATTATTATACAAAATGCAGATTGTTTTTAACAAAAAGTAAAGTTTGCTCTTGGCGAAATAATGATTTTCATGGGTTTATAAAAATCTATTTATGTAAATAAAGTCATGATCTGTTGCAACACTCCCAGACTTTACGAAAAATAATTCTGCACAAATTTTTATTATGTGAAATATTTAGAGAACATTCATGATCATTGATGACAGTAAAAGAGAAGTCTCTCAAATTTACTTTTCTGTGCATTTAAAGTTTATTGTCGCTCTCATCGGTGCCTGTTTCTGGACAGTATTTTCCATATGGATTGCCCAGAACTGGATGCATGATCTCAGCAGCTATATCGGTTATTTTTGGGCTGTTTTCCTGATTTATGGGATTGCCATTATTCCGGGATTTATGAATTCATTTGCGGCATTAAGCCTAATGATGGACAGAAGGCCTAAGCGCCAACCATTGCCTTCTTATCCTGGCATTACCATGCTGGTGGCTGCCTATAATGAAGCTGCCTCAATACGAGACACTTTGGTCAGTATCGGTCTGCAAAAATATCCAGGTCCCCTACAAGTCATTGTGATTAATGACGGTTCTCAGGATGAAACTGCAGATATTGTTCGAAAAGCACAAGCAAAATTTCCTTGGCTGACTTTACTGGATTTAAAACAAAATGCAGGTAAGGCGCACGCATTAAATGAAGGGCTGAAACTTGCTCAGCATGATTTGGTGATTACAGTCGATGCAGACTCTTATTTACATCGTGTTGCATTAATCAATATTGTGGAACGCTATGTAGCGGATCCACCCAACACACGTGCGGTTGCGGGTAAGATTCTGGTGCGTAACTCCCGTACCAATTTGCTGACCAAAACTCAGGAATGGGACTATTTTCTGGGGATTTCAGCGACCAAACGTATGCAGTCCCTATATCAGGGAACCTTGGTGGCCCAAGGTGCTTTCTCTATTTATGACCGCAATGCCTTGATTGAGGTAGGTGGATGGCCTGAATGCGTTGGTGAAGATATTGTACTCACTTGGGCATTGTTGAAAGCAGGCTATCGTGTGGGACATTGTGAGGATGCTTGTCTGTTTACCAATGCGCCCACAACGCTTAAAGTGTTTGTTAAACAGCGTCAGCGTTGGGCACGCGGTATGATCGAAGCATTTATCAAACATCCCACTATTTTAATTAAACCGAGATTATCCACGTTTTTTATTTACTGGAACCTGGTTTTCCCTTGGTTAGACATCGCATTCACCTTTGGCTTTATACCAGGAATCATTCTGGCATGTTTTGGACACTACTGGATTGTCGGTATTATGACCCTGGCATTGTTACCTATGGCATTTTTGCTCGGTCTATTAAATTACTCGATTGAACGTAGAATGTTTGATGATCTGGAACTTAAAGTACGAAAAAACTTCAGCGGCTTTTTATTGTATGTTCTTGCGTACAGTTTCTTATTACAGCCTGCCAGTATTTTAGGGTACTTGGATGAATTATTGAGAACACGAAAAACATGGGGAACAAAATGAAAAACAAGAAAACCAGTATGTATGTTGTTGTTCCTTTGCTCATCGGCATGAGTACCAGCAGTTTGGCAAATGCATTACCGGATGATCAAGTTCAAAATGAACGTGCAGCTGGAACGGAATTCTTTTTTAGTGATGATAGCGAAGGCTTCCAAACCCGTAAGTTATCGGCAGAATTTTTGCCTCAATATGAAAATGCTGATCATTACTTAGGGGTACGTGCCAGTGCTTATCAGTATAAAGCTGAAGATTGGCGTCGAGATGGTCAAAAAATTTCATTTATTGGACGCGAGATTGATTCTGCTACAGCGAATGGTTGGTTTGTAGATGCAGGCATTTTCACGCAAGATGATCATAGCTTATTTACCTTTGATGGTAGTTATCGAACTGCATTAGCCAAAAAGACAGCTATAGAGCTGTTTGCCAATCGGGATTGGGTGGAAACCCAACCTGCACTGGATGCAGGAACAAATTTTACCTTTGTTGGTGCGGCAGTGGATCAGGGCTTAGGTGAGCATGTCACCGTGGTAGGGCTTGCAGGATCACAATTTTTTTCAGATGATAATCGCCGTGACCATGGACGCGTTAAAGTGATCTACCAGCCTTCACTAGACTTGGGGCTTACCCTTCAGGCTCGATACAGAACTTATCAAAGTAGCAAAGCTGATGTGGCCGGTTATTATTTTAATCCTCATGACTATGAAGAGGGGATGTTGGCCATGGGTTGGCGTCAGCGTTTTGCGGGCTGGACCACCGGTTTAACCGCAGGCTTTGGGCGTGAAACGATTAACGATGACCCGAGTCAAGGAACTCGACTGTTTGAACTGAATCTGCAAAGTCCCGTTCACGGATCGCAATTTATTCGTATGAATGCTGGCTATAATCGTAGCGCGTCCTACTCTGGTCCAGATTACAATTATCGCTATATCAGGGGTGAATGGATTATCAGTTTTTAATCTATGCCCAATATGTGAAGGTCATCAATCGATCTTCTTCAAATTTTTTGACTAGAGGAAAATTGTTTTGGGATAAGACCTTTCTATATGGATCATGCTTAGGATGAAAATGCTGTTCATTCTAGGCATTTAGCTATGGGTTTCTTCTTCGGCATCTTCTTCAAAGGTCTTGGCAATCTTTTCAATATTCAGGCTTTTGGCCATGGCATCAAAAATTTCCTTATACACTCCGCCCTGATGATAAAGCGCATCGTGTTCGCCATGCTCGGCAATGCGACCTTCTTTCATCACATAGGTGTAATCGGCATCAATAATCTGCGACAAACTGTGTGAAATAATAATCACGGTACGGCCTTGCTTGATTTGGTCCAGACTATGCTTGATTTGCTCCGAGGCAATCGCATCCAGACTGGCGGTCGGTTCATCCAGAAAAATAATCGGTGGATTTTTCAGGAACATTCGGGCAATGGCAATCCGTTGTTGCTGGCCGCCAGAAAGTTGCAGGGCATCGGCATCATAGCCTTGCGGAAGCTGCAAAATTTGCTCGTGAATAGAAGCTTTTTGAGCCGCTTCTATGACTTCTTTCAGGCTGGCATCGGTTTTTCCATAACGGATATTGTCAAAAATTGAACCCTGAAAAATGTGGTTTTTTTGCAATACCAGACCAATGTGATCGCGCAGATATTGGGTATCAATATCTTCAAGATTGATGTCATCGAGTTGCACCTGTCCGGACGCCGGTTGATAGAATTTATCGAGTAAGCTAATCAATGTCGATTTTCCTGCACCTGATAACCCAACCAAGGCAGTGATTTTATTCGGCTGAATCAGCATATTGATATTCTTTAAGGCATGATGACCATTCGGATAATAGAATTCGACATTTTTCAGTTCAAAGCTGCCGCTAATCACCGGTTTTTGGCTGCCACTAGGCTCGATTTCATGATCGGCTTCCAGGATTCTAAAAAAACTTTCCGAATAAATCATGGCATCATTCACTTCATCATAAATGCGGTGCAAGGAACGGATCGGGGCAGAGACGTTATTGAATAACAGCACGTGATACATGATCATGCCGATACTCATCTGCCCATCCAGCACAAAATAAGCGGTCAGGATGATGATCAGTACGATGCCAATCTGTTCAATAAAGGTCTTTAAGCCGTCGAACAAAAAACTGGTTTGCCGGGTCTGCATCTGGTTGTCGGTCAGTTCTTTTTGCAGTTTGAGCTGTTTGTCCGATTCGATCGACTCGCGGTTAAAGGATTTAATCACGGTAATTGAGTTAATAATACTAAGAATACCCTGGCTTTTTTTCTCCCGGCCATCACGTAACTTACGCCGCCATCCTCCCAGTTTTTGTGCCTGGATATAGGTCAGCCAGAAATAGATCGGCACAATACACAGCGCGACCAGACCCACATAGACATTGGCATAGAACATCAGTCCCAGTGCCACAATAGCACTGGTAAATAGCGGCAAAATATCAATAAAAAAGATTTGCACTAGCCGGGTAAGTGAGCCAATGCCACGGTCGATTCGGGTTTGTAATTTACCGGCCTGATTATTGTCTTCATTAAAGAAAGCTAGCCTGTAGGTCAGGAATTTTTCAATGATGCCTTGAGCCAAGTCCTGTGATACAAAAATACGTAACTTTTCACCATAAAATTTTTGTCCAAACTGAACCACGGCATTCAAAACTTCTTTACCCAATAAAATGGCAGAGATGGTGAGCAGAATATGCCAGCCTTGAGCCAGTCCGAGACCAGATTCAATCAACCGGTTAATGCTGTCGACTGCATAGCGCAAGGTCAGTGCATTGACCTGAGCCGTGAGGGAACCAATCAGGGTTAAAATTAGGGTGGCGATGACCAGCAAGCGATATGGCCGTACAAAAGGGCGCAGTTTTTGGAATAAATGCCATAAATTCATATGCAATTTTTTTATTTTCAAGTCTGATTTGAGTCTAAGCCCGATCAGGCCATGTCACAAGCGCATACAATGTTTTCTATTGTGAACAGAAATCATCCGCTAAAATAAAAGTGAATTTTACATTTATTTTAGACGATGCATTTTTGCCGATGAACTTTGAATTGTTTGAGCCGGAAGCCCGAGCCAATCTGTTGCCCTGTGATGGGATAGTAGAAGACTATGGCCTGATTTTAACGCCTCAGCAGAGCGAGCAATATTTGCAGTATTTTTTGGCTCATCTGGCCTGGCAACATGATGAAGTGCTGTTGTATGGAAAACACTATAAAACGGCACGCAAAGTGGCCTGGTATGGCGATGAACATTACCCATATCATTATTCTGGTACATTCAAGCAAGCCCATGTGTGGACACCAGGATTATTTCGTTTAAAACAACATGTTGAAAATTTGGTCGGGCATTCGTTTAATTCTTGCTTAGCCAATTTATATGAAGATGGTCTTCAGGGTGTGGGCTGGCATAGTGATGATGAGCCTGCATTATACTCTGAGGCAGGCCAGGAAACCGTTATTGCCTCTTTAAGCTTTGGCGCTACCCGAAAATTCAGTTTTAAGCATAAATACAAAACAGATAAAGTTGACTTGCTGTTACATAGCGGGCAACTGATTGTGATGCGTGGCAAGACCCAGCAGTACTGGAAGCATACTTTAAGGAAATCGGTGAAAATTATTGAGCCACGGGTGAATCTGACTTTCCGTTATTTTTATCCGCATGAGTAACATTAAAGGTCAATAATGAACGCATAAAAAAGCCCATCCTGTGATGAGCTTTTTTAATTTGAGGAGAGTTTTTAACATGGCATCACGTTATCATGGAACAATGGATGCTGAAGAACAATAATCATATTATGAGAATATATTGTTAAATTCAATATAATTTACATTAAAATAAATCACATTTCCTTAAATTATAATGTGTCTTCCTGATGGGTCAAGGCCATAAATTTCTTTTCAATCAAGCTGGCATTGTCTTGTAAAATTTCAATCAACTTCTGGAAGTTGGTAAATTCAAAGCGGTTTCTAGAACCCAATAAGGTCAAGGCCAAAGGCGGTTCCTTGCTGGAGAATTTCACCGGAATAGAAAGACTGGCCAGATTTGGATCAACTTCTCCACTCGAGAAATAATAGCCCTGCTTTTTAATCTGCTTCATCTGCAACAGAAACTCTTCTTCGTTATGCGCAAATCCAACTTCAGACAGCTCGGTGGCAAAGCGCTGGTAGTAATCCAAAATACGCTGTTTGGGTAAATGTGCCAGAATCACCTTGGCAGAAGAGCCTTTATAGATCGGGCGAGGGCAACCACGGCCATAAATCAGTGTGGTCAGATCTTTATACAGTTCGTGATGAATATCGATACATGAATCGTAATTTAAATGTGTGAGCAGACAGCCGAATTCAGTACGCTTTACAATTTGCTGCATAAATGGACTACTGATTTGCACCAAGGGATCGGTAGTGCGGGAAATATAATCCAAGACTGCAATCTTAGAACCCAGGGTGTAGTCACCTGAGGTACCACTTAAGCGCTGCAATAATTCTGCTGAAACCAATTCTTTTAAATAACGGTAGCTTGTGGGTTTAGAGAGTCCTAATTCCTCACTAATGATATCGACATTAATGATAGGACGAGACACCGAAAAAAGATCTAAAACGGTGAGAATCTTACCAAAACTAGAAAGTGCCATAAGTACCTGCTTGGTCAAAGCATATAAAAAAGAAATCAATGAGTATTACTTTATAACAAATAAATAGGCAAAGCAGGGCTTTTGTTAAGCTAATGCTGGATTTGTTGGCAGCTAAAAATATTTTTCATTTAAGCTGAGAAAATAAGGCAATATCTATTTAATAGATCTTGTTAATTTAAGTCTTATTATCATAATAAGATATTATTATTGACTTAAAATGTTTTATTTGAAAAAATACTCAAGTTAAATATCTAATGATGAATTTTTAATCTTTCTGGTTTGGCTGTTTTCCTGTTTTATTCCACATCAACAGGATGATGTGGAATCTTCTCCATTCATTTTGAATGACACTCATCTCTGATGACATGTTGAAACATGCCTATTTTTACACGATCCATCTTCCAGATAGATCGTGCCTTGTAGTCGTCATTTAAAAATTAGGAAGAAGGTATAAACCCTAATTTGAGATCAATCCATGTTGCTTACCAAACAAGTACTCGCATTTCGTCCCAGCAAGATGGACTGGATTTTTGCGACTAAAACGTTTCTGGCAGGCATGCTCGCCTTATATGTGGCTTTTGCATTGAACTTGGCTTATCCCATTTGGGCGATTGGGACAGTCTTTGTCATCGCCAATCCTTTTTCAGGCATGACTTCTTCCAAAAGTGTGTATCGTGCACTGGGTACCTTATTGGGTGCTGTGGTTTCGGTGGCGGTGACTCCGCTACTCATTAACACGCCGTGGCTGTTTACTTTCTTTTTGGCCGCTTGGGTAGGTGGCTGCTTATATATCTCGATGCTCGACCGAACTCCACGTAGCTATGTATTTATGCTTGCGGGCTATACCACCGTGATTATCAGCTACAACATTATTTATAACATCGGCACGGCATCGATGTTTGATATGGCCGTGGGGCGTTTTTTAGAGATTATGGTCGGGGTGGTCTGTAGTGCCATCGTGACCACGACGATCTTTCCGGTGCACATTGGACCAGCCGTGGCCGCAAAGGTATCTAAAACATTTAAAGACACCAAAGACTTGTTTGACCAGATTTTGCTGAACCCATCCAAACTGGAAAATTACAGTAGCGCACTCAGTCAGATTGCTCGTGATATTGCCGAAATTTATGTCATGGCGGTGCATTTGGCTTATGAAAAATCCACCTTGCAGGGCATGACCAAGCCGTTACAGGAAATGTTGCATCAACTGAGCATGCTGGTGGCAAATCTGGTGGCAATGGCGGAACGGGTCAAACAGCTAGATCAAATGGATCGCCAATATCGTGCTCAGCTTCAGGTGATTCATGATCATAGCGCGGCATTTTTAAAAGATGATCAGGATATTCAGGAACAGACTTTAAATCTGTTACCTGACAATTTTGAGCAAGATTTTGCTGACTTGATGGCTGCTGCACCAGCTAAACAGCAGGTGATTTTGGCCAGCCTGAAAATGGATATTCGTCATTTCATTCAAAATATCAGAGCCATCAAACTGATTTGGCGACGCATTCAGCAAGGCGATGCTTCACTGCCTGAAAGCGTGACGCCACTGACCACGACTTATCCCAATTTACACCGTGACCATGGGGTTGCGGTACGGGGCGGGATTTCCGCTTTTATGGTCGTGATCATTGCTACAGGATTTTGGATTTTAAGTGGCTGGAAAGCCGGATTTATGATGGCTGAAATGGCGGCCATCAGTGCCTGTATTTTGACGGCCATGGATAATCCGGTACCGGCATTGAAGATGTTTGTGCGCGGCAATATTTATGCAGGAGTGCTGGTGTTTATTTATGCTTACGGCATTTTTCCGCATGTGAGCTCATTCTGGGAATTGGCACTGGTACTGGCACCTTTTGTGATTTATTGCCTGATGATGTTTCCGCATCCACCACTGACCGGAATTGCCTTGCCGGCATTGATGGGAACCATCATGGGCTTGAACTTGCAGAACCGTTATACGCTGGATCAGGTGTTTTTCTTTGATGCCACCATCGGTTCTGTGCTGGGGCCGATTATTTCAATTTATATCATTCATCTGGTTCGGGCGATGTCCCCTGAAATCACGGTACAGCGGATTTTGTCACTGCATTACAAGGCAATTCGTCAGGCTTTATATATTCCTTACGGTGTGCAGTTCCGGATTCATCTGCGCAGTATGCTAGACCGGATTGGGGTATTAAATACCAAGATGGTGCAGTCAGAAAAATTAAAGACCCAGATTAATTTGGCGCTGGTGGAAACCAGTGCAGTGATTGATCTGACCCGTCTGCAAGAATTGATGCATCGACTTGATTCGGATCAAGCCATTTTGGCCAGTCTGGAAGATCTGCAACAAGGTCTGGATGATTATTTTCGTGCCAAAGAAAATGTACAAACGCAGCTGATTCCAGATCTTCATCAGCAAGTGATTTTAAAAATCAGCCAATTAAAAAACCAGACACAGCAACTGGAGCATGCTGAAACTGCTCAAAGGATTCAGATGTCTTTAAACAATATTCGCAGCAGTTTGTGTCATGAACCGGCACAGTCTAAGCAACACACAGAACTTGGAGAGGTAGGCCATGGGTGAGTTAAATATCTATGGAGTATATGTCCCGATTCTGCTGATTCAGGCAGTACTGGCCTACGCTTTACTGCGTGTATTGATGCGCTTGCTCGACCGTTTTGTGGAACAGGGCTGGATTCCGCTGCCTCATATTTTTTATCTCTGCATTTATCTGGTACTGCTGTGGTTAGTGCATTGGGGTTTTATTGTCTGCTTGGGCTAAGCAGCTATCTTTTGAAGTGAATGAGGTTTTTCCATGACATCTTTAGACTTGCGTAAAGTCGTCCGACCGGTACTCTTTGCTGTGGTCGCTGTCGTTGCAATTTTGGCAGTAAAACATATTTGGGATTATTACAATTCTGAACCCTGGACCCGTGATGGACGGGTACGTGGCGATGTGATTCAAGTCTCTTCAGATGTTTCCGGTTTGGTCACTAAGGTTTTGGTGCAGGATAACCAGACGGTCAAAAAAGGTCAGGTGCTGTTTAAAATTGATGTTGCCCGTCAAGCTCTGGATGTCGAGCAAGCCCGATCAGACTTGTCTAAAGCTAAAGCCGGTTTGGCTGCTGCAGAAGCAGAATTGGCACAGGCCAAAGCCAATCTGGTGAAGTCTCAAGCCAATAGCAATCTGGCGGATAAAAATGCCAGTCGCTATTCCAATTTAATGGACGGTGCAATTTCAAAACAAGAACAGGATCAGATGTTTGCAACGCGTGATCAGTCGCATGCCGAACATGCGCAAATGCAGGCTGCGATTGAACAGGCCAAAGCCAATATTGTGCAGCAAAAGGCCTTGATTGAAGTCGCGACCAGTAATCTGCACCTGTCCGAACTGAACTTAAACCGTTCCGAAGTCGTGGCACCGGCGGATGGTACCTTGTCTAACTTTGAATTGCAGGAAGGTAATTATGTCAAAGTGGGGCAGGCGGTGGCTGCACTGTTAAACCGTCAGCAGCTGTATGTGGTGGGTTATTTTGAAGAAACCAAACTGGACAAAATTTATGTCGGTGCTCCGGCAACCATCCAGCTCATGGGAGATTCGCAAAAACTAAAAGGTCATGTTCAGGGCATTGCTTCCGGGATTGAAGATCGGGAACGTACTACAACTACCGGCCTGCTTGCAAATGTAAATCCAACCTTTAGCTGGGTGCGTCTGGCACAGCGTGTTCCGGTGAAAATCATGATTGATGAATTGCCGAAAAACCAGTTGGCCTTTGTGGCTGGACGTACTGCAACAGTGCATATTGAGAAAAAAACCCAATAACATCCATTAATAACTTCGAATAGATTCGACTTGGTTCATTTCAATAAAAAAGCATCCGAAAGGGTTAATACCAGTCAGTTAAGCAATTGACTGGTATTTTCTTTTTTAAATTCATGATTGTATTTGATATGTGGAAAAGTCATCCGCAACTGTTTGAGGCCGGACTACATTTAAAAATGATTGTTTCTGCGACAAATTTGCTAGTTGATAGTGGCTGACGAGTTTTGCGGATGACAAATGCCTTTGGTCTTACGAAGCAATGCTTCTCAGGGCGAAACCAAAGTAACAAATGAGCTGCAAAGGGTTTGATTTAAAATGGTAAGATTCCGCCATGAATTACTAAAAAGTTAAAGAGTCTATTTCGAAACCCCTTAACTGATCAGCATTAATCCGAAAGGATGCTTTTTTATTGTTTGTTCATTCGATTTTAAGGGGTTAAGCCTACCGGATTGCGATACCAGCTTTCTATAAACAGCGCTGCTGCAATACTGTCTGCAGCCAGTTTTTTGGCTCGACCTTGAGACTGATATTGGTCCAGTTCATCACGTGCTTCACGGGTGGTCAGGCGTTCATCCACCATCAAGGTTTCAATATTGGTCTGGTGGCGCAAGCGACGGGCAAATTTGCGTGAACGTGTTGAAAGTTCCGATTCGCTATCATCCATATTCAGCGGTAAACCGACGAGAAATAAGGTGGGTTGATACTGTTTGACGATTTTCAGCAAAGCATTCCAATTTGGAATGCCATCTTTCATGGGAAACAGGGTAAGCGGATTGGCACTTTCAATCATGGATTGACCCACCGCCATGCCCATTTTTTTGGTACCAAAATCAAATGCCATAATCATTTGTGGTTGTGATAAATCAGGCATGTCCAATCTCTGATGACAACCAGGTCCGGTCGACGCCCATTTTTTTATAGGCGGCATCCCAGCGGTCGTCATAAGGTAAGTTAAAAATCAAATCCATATCTGAATCGCAGATCAGCCAGTCGCCACGTGCCAATTCTGCTTCCAGTTGATTTTTGCCCCAGCTGGCATAGCCCAAGGCAATCTGATAACGGCCCACACCTTCATTATGTGCAATAGCATCCAGAATGTCTTTGGATGTGGTGATACAGACATTTTCACCCACAGCAATGGATGAATGCCAGGTCGGCTGACCGGTATGCAGCACAAAGCCGGCTTCAGGGCGCAGCGGTCCACCTTGCAAGACTGCATGGGGATTGACATTATCTGCTTCAATTTCCAGGTCATTCAATAATTCTTTGATTGAAAGACCCGACGGACGGTTAATGATAATGCCTTGAGCACCGTCTTCATCATGGCGTGCCAAATAAATCACCGTATTGGCAAAAAAATCATTGGCTAAATCAGGAGGTGCAATGAGACAGCGATGTGTCAGATATTGTTTAGTCATCTAAGCATCTCCGAGTTTTAGTCTATCATTTGAAAAAATATTTTTAAATTTGGTGTAGCTGTCACTCTATCTAGAGCTTTCTTGACTATAACATTGACCTTACAAATTTCTATAAAGAATTATAAGCTGAATATATAAATTTATGTTTTTCTCACGCTTAAGATTTTATTTTGAGATTAAAGTCACATTAAAATAGTTGTCTTGATTTATTAAAACTTAAATATTTTTTTGATTTATTGTGTATTTTTACTTTTTTTGTGACCAATATTTAAAATATCTTAATTTAGTCAAAATAATTATATGTTTTATAGAAAAATATTGATTTGATCCATATTGTTTTGATTTGTATGATGTATGTAATAAAAAGTAAGTTGAATATTATTATGTCGGTTCAAATAAACAAGAAAGTTATCATTTTATGCTTTACTTCATTGTTTGCTGTACAAACACATGCAGCGGTATTTGAAACTTATGAAGAAGAGGGATCACTTTTTAGAAGTTCTTTAAATGCGGAACTCAATTCATCCGTGGCGGCAAAGTTTGACAGCAAGAAAAATTCTAAAGATGCAGTTTTATATTATTTAGAACAGGCACGAATTTTACAGGTCAATCAACAGTATCAAGAAAGCCTGGATATTTATAAAAAGGCATTTGAGCTGATCGATCAGCAAAACAACAGAAGTAAAGTGAGTGTAACCCGGATGGGGTTCAAAGCCCTTTCGATGGTTAGCAATGAGTCCGTTGTACCTTATTTGGTTCCTCCCTATGAGCAGGTTTTAGCGCATATTTCTCAGGCAAAAAATTATATTCTGCTGAATAATGCTGAAGCCGCAGCGGTGGAAATGCGTGTTGCACAGCAAATTCAGCGAGAAATTGAACTGGCTCATGAGAAAGAGTTTGCTAAGAAAAAAGATAAGCAGAAGAATGCAGATAAACAAATTGATTATTCAACTTTAGATGAAGCTTTTGCCGGTTTGGATCCAATTGCAGGCCGAATTAAAAATACCTATCAAAATGGTTATGCTTTTTACATGGCGGCTAATTTGTGGGAAGCCACAGGTGACTATAACAATGCTTTGGTAGACTTTAAAAAAGCTTATGAATTGCAAGGTGATTCCAATGTTGCCCAAGATGTAACCCGGGTTGATAAAGTATCAAGTAACAATGCGAAAACAGTACCTGTCATTGTATTTATTGAACAGGGCACAGTACCGAAAAAGATTGAAAATAAACTTGCTTTTCCCATGCCCAATGGACTGATTAATATTGCATTTGCCACCTATGAGCCGAGTACTTACGTGCCACCGAAAAGCTTGAAAATTAAGCTAGGTGATCGCCAAGTACAGCAAAGTGCTCTGGTCAGTGATATTGGTGCACTGGCAGTAAAAAACCTGAAAGAACAAACCATCAGTAACGTTACCAGTCAGATTGTACGGGCAACGACAAAATACGTGATGCAACAGCAATTGGGCCAGCAATTGGGATCCTTAGGGCAGCTGGCTGGAAACTTAATGAATGTTGCCACTGAACGTGCCGATTTAAGAGCATGGTCGACACTGCCAAGTAATACACAGGTGGCACGTTTTGAGGTGAGTCCAGGAAAACATAATTTGAAAATTATTGGACCACAATCCTCTAGCCCAACACTTAATGTTGAAGCAAATCCAAACCAAACCGTTTTTGTTTATGTCAGTGATATAAATAATAAAATTTCAGCCAGTGTAAGTGCTGTAACTCGTTAATTTTAAAAGAGTGTAATGATGAAAATATTTTTAAAGCTGGGGATGGCAGGCCTTTTGGCTACTGCACTTATTGGTTGCACCGCACCCAACTCACTCTCTACCCAAACTGCAGCCGATGGCAACTATAGCGTAAAAACCGTTAGCAATAACCCAAAACTGGTCACGCAAATTGCTGTTGATCGGATCAGTATGGGATACGCTGGCGATTTGAAAAAAGCTTCGATTGCAATTAAGGACCGCTGGTTTGTGAGCCGTAATTTTGAATACAAAATTGTTTGGGTAGATGCAAATGGCTTTGAAGTGAATCCAGAAGGTTCACGCTGGAAGCCTATTCAGTTAACAGGCCGCGAAATAAAGACCGTTCAATCCATTGCGCCTAACCCATCTGCTGTTGATGTTGTTGTCTATTTGAGAAAAGATTAAGGATAAGTTTTCCATGAAATTGAAATTAACTTTGGCTACTACTATTTTGGCTACTTTGGTCTTGGGCGGCTGTGCGTCGAATAACGTGAGTTATGGAGATGCCCAGTCAGTTGAAACCCTGACTAAAGATTTCGGTTCTACCGATTTGCAGATGATTGCGGACAAAATGGTGGATGACATGTTGACCTTTCCGGTGATTGTTCAATTGACCCAAAACCGCCGCCCAGTGCTGTTTGTAGACCGCATCCGCAATAAAACGCAAGAACATATTGATACCGAGTCAATCACTGACACCATTCAAAACAAACTCATCAATTCAGGCAAATTCCGTTTTGTAGATATGACTTCTGCCAACGCATTAGCTCAACAGTTGGCATACCAAAAGCAAAGTGGATTGGTGAACCAGGCGACTTCGGTAAAAGCCGGTGGTCATATTGGTGCTGAATATATGTTAAACGGTAACCTGTCGAGCATTGTTAAAAATGCAGGGGGTAAAAGTGATGTGTATTACAAGTTCACTTTAAAACTTCAAAATGTACAAACCGGCATTGTGGAATGGACCAGCGAGAAAGAAATTCGTAAATCGTCGAAACGTTCGACCTTCGGTTTATAATTCAAATATGCAACTGTGCGATTGCACAGTTGCTTAAGAAGATAATAATGATGAATAAAATATTTTTAGCTTTATTGCTTGCTGGTTGTGCGACCACCTCTGCATTTGCAGCATTAAAGGAAATGGTTAAAGAAGCGTCGGGTAGTGGAGCTACCCAGCATCAAGCTATTTCAGAAGCCTTGTTGGTTGCGGTTCAATCGGTGAATGGTGCGACTGTTTCCTCACGTGTAGATTATGAAACAACTGTCAATATGTCAGTTTCGAATAATAAATGGAGTTATTCTGGTAAAGTTTCTCCAGTATTTAGCGTAGATAATACTGGCTCAGGATCTGTCACTAAATTCCAGGTGCTCAGCGTGACCGGATCAAAAAACAACTATCGTGCGAAAGTGCGTGCGTATGTTGTGCAGTACCAGTCATCTGTTCAGGATCAGCATTTACGCCGCATTGCTGTGCTGCCATTTCAGTTTTATGAAAAAAATAACCGTTCTGCCAAAGTGGATTCTGCGGAAGATTTTGCATCAGAATTGTCTGATCAATTAGGTATCTATTTGGCTCAAACGGGTCAATTGAGTTTGGTGGATCGTCATTATTTAAGCGAAATGCAGTCTGAAAATGAGTTTTTATACTGGGATGGTGCGCCGCAAGAATTGGCACGTATAGGTCAGAAAGTGGGTGCAGACTATTTGTTGGTGGGCCGTATCAATAATGTCTCGGTTGCCAATGGTCAACAGATGTATGGTCTGAATCAAGGTTCAGATCAAGTACGTTTAACCTGGCGTGTGATTGAGGCGAATACCAGCAAAGTTGTTGCAGCAGGCACCTTCAACCGTGTCATTGCAGATAATGCAATTCAAAACATGCTGAATAATTCATTGAATGATTCAAGCACAGATAAAATTGCGCAAAGTTTGAGTCGAGAAGTGTTGGTAGGGATGAAACTACAACCCGCCTCCTATCAGAATCAAGAGACAGGTTTTACTCCAACCTATGACATGACCCCAGGATCGAGTGAAAAACCGATCAAATGGTAAGTCGTCCTCAAAGCAACGTTATTTGCATTGAAGTTCAAAACCAGTACATGCTGTACTGGTTTTTTTATACCTGTTGAAACTTAAGTTGACGTAATTGCTTGGCATGTTGCAGGGTCGTATCATTAATCTCGACTCCACCGGTCATACGCGCCAGTTCATCAATACGCTGTTCTTCGGAAAGATTGAGAATGGTACTGCTGGCTGGATCAGTCTGACGTTTCTTCACCAGCAGATGCTGATCCGATTGGGCTGCAACCTGGGCCTGATGGGTAATACATAAAATCTGTACATGCTGGGCTAGGTCTGCCAGTAAGCGGCCGACCATTTCTGCCGTACCGCCACTAATACCGACGTCAATTTCGTCAAACACCAAAACTTCCGATTCGGTTTTTTCCGCATTCATGACTTGCATCACCAGGGCAATACGTGAGAGTTCGCCACCGGATGCCACGCGGGCCAAAGGCTGCGGTGGAATGCCTTTATTCGCAGTAAACAGCAATTGAATAAAACTGAGACCTTCAGCACCGGCTTGTTCCAGAGGCTCAAATTTGAACTCAAAATAGGCTTCCGGTAAAGCCAGCTGTTTTACCTGTTCAGTCAGATGTTTGGCTAAAGGAACCGCTGCAGTACGACGAATCTCATCTAAATGTTGTGCTTTGGCTAAAAAGTCCTGATGCGACAATTCTACCTGTTCGGCTAAAGTTTCAGGGTCTTCAAGCTGATGCAACTGCTCAAGTTCAGCCTGCCAAGCCTGATATTCTTCTTTCAAGGTTTCTGGCTGGCTGCGATATTTACGGGCCAAACGGTGGAAAACTTCCAGTTGTGTATTCAGTTCTTCCATCCGTTCCGGATCGAAGCTTTGACGATCTATAAATTGACGCAAATTTGCCGTTGCATCCTCAATTTCACTTTGTGCATTGATGAGTGAATTATAGATTTCGGCAAGCTGTTCACTACGTCCAGAATGTGATTCCAGACGGCGAATAATAGAAGACAGTTCCTGGGTAATATTCTGTTCCGCTTCATCCAGTACATTTAAACTGCTGCCACAGTCCAGCATGATATGTTCATGATGGCTTAAGCGGTCAAATTCCTGTTCAATCTCTTTATAGTCAATCTGGGTAATCTCTTCGAGTTCTTCCAGTTGCAACTCTAAAGTTTCAATACGCTGTTTGCGGGTGGCTTGCGCATCTAAAGCTACCTGATGCTGGCGAATATCTTTTTGCCATGTGCTGTAGGCATCACGTACCTCTTGAGCCGGCTGATAAAAATTGCTGTAACGGTCGAGCCAGTGTTTCGGATAAGGCGGTTCGAGCAGTTGTTGCTGGCTATGCTGACTATAAAGCTGCACCAGTAAACGGCCAATTTCTTTTAGTTCAGACAGGCTGCTTGGACGGCCATTAATCCATGCCTTACTGCGACCAGTGGCAAAAATCACCCGACGTAAATGAATTTCACCCGATTCATCATCCAACTCATGTGCTTTTAGCCACTCGGCTTCAGGACTCTGTTCCTGATAGCTAAAAATAGCAGTCACATCGGCTTTATCTGAACCGAAACGTACATAATTGGTGTCGGTACGTTCACCCAAACAGGCCGAAAGTGCATCCAGCAATAGCGATTTACCGGCACCTGTTTCACCGGTCAAGACATTGAAACCTTGTTCAATATCAATGGCTAGATGATCGGCTAAAGCAAAATTGATCAGAGTTAAATGTGTCAGCATAAACGCATCCAAGCTGCGAAAAGTTTTAGTCTAAGATAGTGAAATTTTGTTTTGGTCACAAGACAGCTTTTATTTTAAAAGGACTTAAAACATCAATATCTTACCCTATATTGGCTGTGAACATGAAACTCGCCGTTCAAGATAGCCGATCATTTTTCTGCTCTGCCAATTCATGTTATTAAAAAAGATAGATGTTTGAGTCAACAATTTATCTAAATCAGCAAAACTGGAAACTGTTTGAAACTTCAATCGGGCGACATTTGAAAATTTAAGACAGAATTACAACCACACTATTAGCCTTTGGTCGGGGAAACATTATCCACCATTTGGGCTTATAATTTCATGGTTATCGCTATTCATGCACCAAGCATTCATTTTTCACTGATACAGAAATAAAAATATTTGTAAAAATTTGAAAAATATTAATTTAGCTGGATGAAACAGCGATTGATTAGTTGAATGCTCAGCTTTAAACTAGCTCGAGCAAAAATTATAAATGCGCATTATCTGGAGAATACGCATGTCAAATCAGTTTGATCACGTTTCGGTTGTCAAAAAGTCGAATGTTTATTTCGATGGCTTATGTATCAGTCATACCGTGCAGTTTGAAGATGGCACTAAAAAAACCTTAGGGGTGATTTTGCCAACAGAACAGGCATTGACCTTTCAAACTCATGTGCCTGAACGTATGGAAATTATTTCAGGTGAGTGTCGTGTACAAATTGGCGACAAAATCGAAAGTGAATTGTTCCGTGCCGGTCAATCTTTTTATGTACCAGGCAATAGCCGCTTTAAAATCGAGACTGATGAAGTCCTCGATTATGTCTGTCATTTTGAAGGCTAAGCATTAGCCCCAGATAAGACAAAGAAATTTTAACTTGAATCGGTTAAACTAGATTCAAGCGTCAATCCTGTAAAGCCTGCTTTGCAGGATTTTCTTTTTTGTATTGTTACCATAGATTTTAGAGGCCGTTCATGGCAAAACCAGAATATTATTATGGCGTTCACTCAGTGGAGTCATTATTAGAACTCGAGCCTGAGCGCGTATTGACTCTATTTACGTTAAAAGGTCGTGATGACCAGCGTTTGAAAAACGTCTTGGCTTTGGCTCAACCTTTTGGCATTAGTGTGCAGCAAGCCAGCCGTGACAAACTGGAAAAACTGGCAGGTCAGCCTTTTCATCAGGGCGTGGTTGCCGCAGTACGTCCACATCCAGTGCTGAATGAACAGGACCTGGATGAAGTGCTCAAGCAAAATCCTCAGGCACTTTTGCTGGCACTTGACCAGGTCACCGATCCTCATAATTTGGGCGCATGTATTCGTACAGCCGCTGCCATGGGTGTTGAAGCGGTGGTGGTTTCGCGTGATCGTTCTGCCAGCTTGACGCCAACTGCACGTAAGGTTGCTGCCGGCGGCGCAGAAAAGGTCAAGTTTATTCAGGTGACCAATCTGGCGCGTACTTTGGCTAACATCAAAGATGAATTTAATGTACGTGTAGTCGGAACCATGCTGGATGAAAAAGCCTTACCAGTGGATAAATTTGATTTTACCGGTACAGCAGTTTGTGTGGTGATGGGGGCTGAAGATACAGGTTTACGCCCGATTACCCAGTCGCAATGTGATCAGACGGTATACATTCCAATGGCAGGAAACTTGCAGAGTTTAAATGTCAGTGTTGCCACAGGGATGGCACTGTATGAAGCTTGTCGTCAACGTAACGTGTAATTTTTTCTCTTTCAAATTTAAAAGTTGTTTGCTATGTCTCCCCGGTCTCAAGGTTATCTTTATGTCGCCATTACCATGTGTATTTGGGGGGGATTTACCATTACTTCCCGTCTGAATGCCCAGTGGGGGATTAGTGCCTGGGACATCACCGCCTTACGTTTTGCCTTGGCATTTTGTATTTTGATGCCCATTTTGCTCTATAAAAAAGACACCGCTTTTTTATGGAAAAAACAGCCTTTTATTTTGGCGATGATTGGCGGGGTAGCATATTGCCTGACCTCATATACTGCATTCCATTATGTGCCGGCAGCACATGCAGCCATTTTTCTCAATGGCTGTATTCCGCTGTGCACAGCCATAGCTGCATTTGTGCTATTTAAGCAGCCTTTGGATAAACACATCTGGATCAGCCTGTTGATTATGCTGAGCGCGATCACTGCCATGAGTTTCTTAATGTATCTGGAAACCGGTGTGGCTTTTGGCTTTGGCGACATGCTATTTTTCCTGAGTGCGATCTGGTGGGGTGTGTTTACCGTACTGTTACGGCAATGGAAACTCTCTGCATGGCATTCCATGGCAGGGGTCGCCATCTGGTCGGCGATTGTTTATGTCCCGATTTATCTGCTGTTTTTACCGAAAAATTTAACCGCACCTGAACCTATGCATTTACTGTTACAGGTGGTTTTTCACGGCATCTTTGTGGTGATTGTAGCTACACTGACTTATGTAGAAGCTATTAAACGTTTAGGGGCATTCAAGGCGGGAAGTATCGTGACTTTGGCACCGTTTATGGCTGCAATTTTAGCAGTACCGCTATTGGGTGAACCTTTAAGTCTGGCCATTATTTGTGGCTTGATTGGTATGGCGATTGGTGCTTTGCAGCCATGGCGCTGGATCAGTCATCAAGACAGTTTGCAGCGGCAACTTGATCAGCAAAAAAAGCAGTCCTGATCGACTGCTTTTTTAATTTCAGCGTTTTAAATAAGCTTCATGTAATGGCTTTAAATGACTGTAGAGATGATCAAGATGACCATCATTCAGCACAATATCATCCGCCAAACTACGCTTTTGCTCACGTGACATCTGAGCCTGAATAATCTTTTTAATTTGCTCGATCGACTGATGATCACGCATGGCAGCCCGCTGAATCTGTAAATCAATCGATGCATCGATGAGCAAGGTGTGATCGGTCAGTTCATGCTGGTTAGTTTCAAACAGCAGGGGAGAAACCAATATCACATAGGGACTGGTTGCGGCTTGCAGCTGTTGAATAATGGATTGGCGAATCGCAGGATGGGTAATGCTTTCTAGGACTTTGCGCGCATCTGAATCTTTAAAAATATGTTCGCGTAATGCCCGACGATTCAGTTCGTCATTCGCTAAAAGTACCCAATCTCCAAATGCAGCGTGAATTTGCTGTAAAGCAGGTTGTCCTTTTTCAACGATCTCTCGCGCGACAATATCGGCATCTACTACAATAATGCCCTGGGTTTCAAACCATGTACTTGCGGCAGATTTTCCACTGCCAATTCCTCCAGTTAAACCCAAGATAAAAGTCATATATGTACCTAGAAATTACTGTCCCAAATAGATTTTCATAATCTGCTCACCCCAAATGAACGCAATCCAGCCGGCAATGGCAATATAAGGACCGAATGCAAAAGGTTGGTTCTCTTTGCGTATTTTCAGCAGAATAATACCAATCACTGCACCAACGAAGGAAGAGAGTAATACGATCAGCGGTAGTAGAAATGGACCCATCCAGGCGCCTAAAGCAGCCAGGAGTTTAAAGTCTCCATAGCCCATACCTTCCTTACCGGTAATGATCTTAAACAGATAATACACAATCCAGAGACAGAGAAAGCCAATAATGTAGCCCCAGATTGCAGAACTTGGACTGGTATAGATACTATAACTATTAATGCCTAGACCCAAGGCTCCCAGAGGTAAAGTATAGCGGTCAGGTAACAGTTGGGTATCGAAGTCAATAAAGGTGAGGGCGATCAGTGTCCAGGTGAGCAGCAGGCCAAACAGCATTTGTAGGGTGGGGCCAAATACGGCCACAATGATCAGGGAGCATATTGCAGTCAATAGTTCAATTAAGGGATAACGACTACTAATCGGATTTTTACAAGAACCGCATTTACCGCCTAAGGCCAGCCAGCTGATGACGGGAATATTTTGATACCAGCGAATTTCAGTACGGCATTTAGGACAGGTAGATGCCGGTTGACTTAGGGTCAGTTTGGATTCATCAATAATGGCTTGTTCAGGATGCAGCAATATTTGACAATCCTGTCGCCACTCTTGCTCCATCATCTTGGGAGTTCGATAGATGACGACATTTAAAAAACTGCCGATACACAGACTAAAAAGCCCAACTGCAATATATAAAGCAGCTGGGTTAATCATAAAATAAGAAATGAAATCTTGCATTAAATGACAGAACCCATTTGGAAAATTGGAAGATACATGGCAATCACCAGACCACCGACCAGTACCCCGAGTATAGCCATAATTAAGGGTTCCATCATAGAGGTTAAGCCATCTACCGCATTATCAACTTCATTTTCAAAATGCGTTGCCACTTTGTCCAGCATGGCATCCAGTGCACCTGACTCTTCACCAATGGCGACCATCTGCACAGCCATAGATGGAAATTTATTGGTGACTCGCATGGCAAATTGTAATTGTTGTCCAGTGGCAACATCATCACGAATTTTCATTACAGCAGCTTCATAGACACAGTTATTGGTTGCCCCTGCTGTAGATTCTAATGCATCAATCAAGGGAACACCGGCAGCAAAGGTAGTCGCTAAAGTTCGACTATAACGCGCAATAATAGCTTTATATACCAAGTCACCAAAAATAGGGGCTTTAAGAGCCGCTTTATCCAGGAAGTCACGAAATTTTTTACTACGTTTTTTGGCTTCCAAAAAGCCCGCTATGATGGCACCCACTACAATGATTAGAATAAACCAGTATTTTTGCATCCAATTAGACATATTCACCACCATTTGGGTAAAGGCAGGTAAATCTGCACCAAAACCTTCAAAAAGTTCCTGAAATACAGGAACGACTTTCACCATCAAAATAATGGTCACCACAACCGCAACAACAAGGACGGTAGCTGGATATTTCATGGCTTTTTTGATTTTTTGCTTTAAAAGTTCGCTTTTCTCTTTATAAATCGCGACGCGATCCAGCATGGTTTCCAGGGCACCTGACTGTTCGCCGGATTCAACCAGTGAGCAAAATAAATTATCAAAATATTGAGGATATTTTTTAAGGGCACCGGCAAAGGTATTACCGCCCTCGACTTCACCTTTAATCCCTAATACCACTTCACGCATGGATGGATTCTCAAGGCCTTCTGCTACAATTTCGAAGCTTTGAACCAAAGGAACACCGGCTTTCATCATGGTAGCTAGCTGGCGGGTAAAAATAGTAATATCCAGCGTGGTTACTTTCTTTTTCATCAAGCCTTCGAGAATATTTTTACGTTTTTCCCGAATGTGTTTAATGGTAATGCCTTGCTTACGTAAGGTCACTTTAGCAAGTGCCATATTACGTGCAGGTAATTCCCCTTTAAGTTTTTCCCCTTTACGATCAATGCCTTCATAACTGAAGGTGGGCATCATCTGTGCTTTTTTGACAGCCATGCGTTTATCCTTATTTTAAATTTTCATTTATTCACTGGTTACACGATTGACTTCCTGAAGCGAAGTCACCCCCTGCATAACCTTAATTAATCCTGAACGTCTTAAATTATTAAACCCCAATCTTTCAGAAGCTGCTGCAATTTCCAGTGCATTACCCTCTTCCATAATAATTTTTGAAATTTCAGGTGTTACTTTCATGACCTCATAAATACCGACACGACCTTTATAACCTTCACGACATTCGGGACAGCCTACAGGCTGATATACTTGAAAATCTGGATGCTTAAGATCTTCTTCTGTAAAGCCCATTTCTAATAAGCTAGGTTCAGGAATATCTGCCGCAACTTTACATTGTGAGCATAAACGACGTGCTAAACGTTGTGCAATCACCAAGTTTACAGAGGTCGCGATATTGAAAGACGGAACACCCATATTCCTTAAGCGGGTTAAGGTTTCAGGTGCACTGTTGGTATGCAGTGTAGACATGACCATATGACCCGTCTGCGCTGCTTTTACGGCAATTTCGGCGGTTTCCAGATCTCGAATCTCACCCACCATGACAATATCTGGATCTTGACGTAGAAAAGACTTCAGCGCTGCAGAGAAGGTCAAGCCTACTTTGGCGTTGACGTTGACCTGATTAATCCCTTCCAGGTTGATTTCCACAGGATCTTCGGCAGTTGAAATATTGGTGTCTTCACGATTTAGAATATTCAAGCCAGTATAAAGTGATACGGTTTTACCTGAACCAGTGGGGCCGGTAATCAGCAGCATACCCTGAGGTTTATCTAAGGCCTGCATAAACAGCTCTTTCTGCTCTGGTTCATAACCCAATGCATCAATACCTAGCATGGCACTCGATGGATCTAGAATACGCAGTACCAGTTTTTCACCAAACAGGGTCGGTAGCGAGTTGACACGAAAGTCGATGGCTTTGCTTTTTGAAAGCTTAAGTTTAATCCGTCCATCCTGAGGTAAGCGTTTTTCAGAGATATCCATTTGCGACATGACTTTTAAACGCGATGCCAAACGTGTAGCCAGTTGCAAAGGGGGATTGGCAATTTGACGTAATACACCGTCAATACGGTAACGTACCCGATAAGATTTTTCATAAGGTTCAAAATGCAAATCTGAAGCGCCCATGCGAATGGCATCAATCAGTAATTTATTAATATATTTAACAATCGGTGCTTCATCTTCTTTTTGATCATCATCATCATCTTTTTGACTTAAGTCTTCTTGCTCGAGATTTAAGTCGATATCATCATCGGAGAATTCAAAGCTATCTGCTTGAGTAAAATTTTGTTCGATCAGTTTGTGTAATTTTGGATATTCTACAATAACTGCTTCAATATTCATTTTACTGCTGAAGCGGATTGCATCCATAGCATCTATATTAGTCGGATTGCTGGTTGCAACGTAGAGCAAATTCCCGCGTTTAAAAATCGGTAGAATGCAATGTTTGCTGATGAGTTTTTCATCCACACCTTCGCGGATAATTTGAGCTGAATCATATGCACTCAAGTCAAAAAGAGGTTCGCCAAATTCTTGAGAAATTTTTACTGCAATTTCTAAAGATGAAATTTTCAACTGATCAATTAAAAAAGGGACAATATCCTGATTGGCTTTTTTTGCATTCAATATTGCACTCTGCATATTTTCAGCAGAAACTAAGCCATCTTCGACTAAACGCCGAATAAAACCTGTAAATCTTGGTGAACCTTGTAATGCTGCCATGCGTTAATATGCCTGCTTAATCAATCTGTTTATAATTGGTATCATTAAATTATACTTTTGTTATATAAAAATACCATATCTGAAAGTGTTGTCATCTACTTAATATCAGATAAAACTTTGAACCAGTCGTAATTACAAGACCAAGTTTTTTTTGTAGCAATTTTGAAAAACAACAAACTTATAAAAAAGGCTGGTGAAAATTATCTAAAAAATGCTGAATTCCGTGTAGAATGTGCGCGGTTTAATGAATTGTTTTTAATAGGTTACTGTATGTCGGGTTCGACTATTACTCCTTGGGTTGTCGGCAATTGGAAAATGAACCCAATGCAAGCAGATGCCAAACTATGGGTAAATGATTTTAAAAAATTATTGCAAAATAATGAAATTAAAGAACAAGATTGTTATTTAGGTGTTGCACCTACCATGCTTGCTTTGGCTGGAGTGAAGAGTGAATTAGCAGATTCAATTCGCCCCATCTATAGCGTTGCCCAAGATGTTTCCCGTATTTCTGGAACAGGGGCATATACCGGTGAGGTAAGTGCTGAGTTGCTAAAAGATCAGCAAATTGATTTTGTACTGATTGGTCATTCAGAACGTCGGGAAATTTTTGCTGAAACTGCACAGATTCTGAATGAAAAAGTTAAAAATGCTTTAAATGCCGGATTAACCATTCTTTACTGTGTGGGTGAAAGCCTGGAACAGCGTGAAAATGGTCAGGCAGAGCAGGTGGTCTTGCAACAAATTTGTGATATTGCGACTGTTGTAACAGCAGAGCAATGGAAGAATATTGTGGTGGCTTATGAACCCATTTGGGCGATTGGTACCGGCAAAACAGCTTCACCTGAAGATGCACAGGCAATGCACGCTAAAATTCGTGAAGGTTTAACTCAAATTACACCTTTAGGTGCAAGCATGGCTATTCTGTATGGTGGTAGTGTTAAGCCAGAAAATGCAGTAGAGTTGGCTGCCTGTCCAGATATTAATGGTGCGCTGGTTGGTGGCGCATCTTTAAATGCAGAGTCTTTCTATAAAATTGCTCAGGCTTTTGCAAATACAAAATAATTAGGAGTTCAGCATGCATGCATTTGTGCTGGTAGTACATATTATCTTAGCCCTTTTAATGATTGTATTGATTCTGGTACAACATGGTAAGGGTGCCGATGCGGGTGCATCATTTGGTGGTGGTGGTGCAGCAACTGTATTTGGTGCTTCAGGTTCCGGTAATTTTTTAACCCGTGTAACCGCGATTTTGACCGCTTTATTTTTTGTAACAAGCTTAAGTTTAGCGGTGTTTGCCAAAAAACAAACCACCGATGCTTACAGCTTAAAATCGGTACAAACCCCAGTTCCTGCACAAACTCAATCGCCTGAAACTTCGCCAGTTGCACCAAAAACTGGTGAATAATCTGATTTAGTTCTTTCTTTTTGGGTTTGATCCGACTAGAATGCGACACAGCTGCGGTGGTGGTGGAATTGGTAGACACGCTACCTTGAGGTGGTAGTGCCTTCGGGCGTGGGGGTTCAAGTCCCCCCTTCCGCACCAACTTGTAATCCAGAACATAAGTTGGTGTTGTGCAGCAAATCTGTTGATGCGGGATGGAGCAGTCTGGTAGCTCGTCGGGCTCATAACCCGAAGGTCGTTGGTTCAAATCCAGCTCCCGCTACCAATCAATCTTATTTTAGATGCAAACTGAAGTAGGCACCTTGAGTATTGAGGTGAGATAAAATTTTTGCAATGTTGTTGCGGGATGGAGCAGTCTGGTAGCTCGTCGGGCTCATAACCCGAAGGTCGTTGGTTCAAATCCAGCTCCCGCTACCACTTTTGATTAAGGTGCAACTTAATCAAGCAATCACTGAATAGTTTTTGATTGAAAATGTTCGGTAGATTGTATATAATTTTTGCACGTTGATGCGGGATGGAGCAGTCTGGTAGCTCGTCGGGCTCATAACCCGAAGGTCGTTGGTTCAAATCCAGCTCCCGCTACCAAGTTTCTAAAAGGCTCACAAAAAGGTGGGCCTTTTTGCACAGTGGACTTTGGTTTTTCTGTGTAAATAGGGGCGATTACGCCCTTTTTTATTGGCTATCGTGTAGTGTCCGACATTTATTGGTCAAATCGTCATGTTTCACTACTAATATAGTTGAGTTAGTCTGAACCGGTCACCGCGACCATTAAATCGCACCATAATGACGAGAGTAAATGAAGCTATCAAATAAAACTCAAGCACTCCAAGACCTAATCGCTCCTGCAGTGCAAGCATGCAATGTAGATCTTTGGGGAATCGAATTTCTTCCTCAGGGAAAGCGTTCTTTATTGCGTATCTATATTGATAAAGCAAATGAAACCGATGCCCAGCCTGTTTTGAATGAAGAAGGCGAGCTAGAGCAGGGTCGAGGCATAGGCGTACAAGATTGTGTTCGCGTAACACAGCAAGTCGGTGCCATGCTTGACGTGCATGATCCAATTTCTGGCGAATATTCCCTTGAAGTATCTTCGCCAGGTTGGGATCGTCCATTTTTTCAACTTGAACAAATGCCAGCCTATATTGGACATCAAATTGCGTTACGTCTGATTAGTGCTGTCGATAACCGTCGTAAATTTCAAGCAAAACTGGTTGCTGTTGATCTTGAAAATGAACTCATTCAAGTGGAAGTTGAAAAACAACAAGTTCTTGAAATTGATAGTCATAATATCGACAAAGCAAATTTGATTTACCAAGATTAATTTATCTAATAAATAAGAATCTGAACGAATAGGTGACTTATGGCACGTGAAATTCTTACCGTAGTAGAAACGGTTAGTAACGAAAAAGGTGTACCTCGTGAAGCGATCTTTGAAGCGCTAGAACAAGCGCTTGTAGCTGCGACTAAAAAGAAATTTTATGAAGGCACACACTCGGAAGAAGCACGTTTACGTGTGGAAATCGATCGTAAAACAGGTGATTACCGTACTTTCCGTCAATGGGAAGTAGTAGCTGATGAAGATCACGAGATGCCTGCATGTCAGGATGCCATTTCTGATGTTGATCCTGCTCAATGGTCAATTGGTGACATTCGTGAACTCGAAGTGGAATCGATTGACTTCGGTCGAATTGCTGCACAAATTGCCAAACAGGTAATTGTACAAAAAATTCGTGAAGCTGAACGTGCTTTAGTCGCTGATGCCTATGAATCTAAAGTTGGTGAACTCATCTACGGTGAAGTGAAAAAGCAAACCAAAGATGGCTTTATTATTGACTTGGGTGACAATGCGGAAGCTTATCTTGCGCGTGAAGAAATGATTCCTAAGGAAATTCTTCGTCCCAAACAACGTGTAAACGCGATTTTATATAGCGTGAACCGTGAAGGCCGTGGTGCACAATTATTATTGTCACGTGCACGTCCTGAAATGCTGATTGCGTTGATGAAGAAAGAAATTCCTGAAATTTCTGAAGAAATTATCGAAATTAAAGCAGCTGCACGTCAACCGGGCGTTCGTGCTAAAATTGCTGTGAAAACCAACGATCACCGTATTGATCCTGTAGGTGCTTGTATTGGTATGCGTGGTACACGTATTCAGGCAGTACAATCAGAGCTCAATGGCGAACGTATTGATGTCGTTGTATGGTCTGACGATCCAGCACAGTACATCGCAAGCGCTTTAGAGCCTGCAGATGTATCGAGTATTGTGATTGATGAAGATGTTCACAGCGCAGACATCATTTTTGCAGCAAGCGATCAGTTGGCACGTGCCATTGGTTCACAAGGTCAAAATGTCCGTTTAGCCTCTGAATTGACAGGCTACAAACTGGATATGATGCTCGAAGATGAATTCTACGCACGTCAACAAAATGAAGCTCAACAATATCTAGACATGTTTGTCACCCGTCTGGATATTGAAGAAGACTTGGCAATGGCTTTGGTTGATATGGGCTTTACTTCGCTAGAAGAAATTGCTTATGTTCCAGCTGAAACATTTGATGAAATTGAGTTGGATGCTGAAACTGTTGAATTATTGCAAAGCCGTGCGAAAGAAATTACATTGGCAGACGCGTTAAAACAACAAGAAAACATTCAAGATCCAAGTGCAGAACTTGTTGCAATGCAAGGAATGACACAGGAAATCGCATATGCCCTTGCGGCCCGCGGTGTGGTGACTGTAGATGATTTAGCTGACCAAGCCACTGACGATATTGAAGATATTGAAGGTTTAGGTGCGGAAAAAGCGGGTCAACTTATTATGAAAGCGCGCGAATCATGGTTTAACTAGGAGGAAATATATGACGGACAAGTCGATTAAAGAGTTGGCTCTCAGCGTGGATCGCCCCGTTGAGAAGCTCCTAGAGCAGGTTCGTGACGCAGGTTTACCGCAACGTAAAGCTGAAGATATTATTTCCACTGAACAACAAAATACCCTCGTTAACCATTTGAAGAAAGTTCATGGTCAAGACGATGGGCATGCAGGAAAAATCACGTTGAAACGTAAAACAACCAGTACTGCTAAAGTGGCAAGTACATCAGGTAAGGCGAAAACGATTAATGTAGAAGTTCGTAAGAAACATACATTTGTTAAGCCAGATCCTGAACAAATCAAAGCTGAAGCACTTGCTAAAGCACAGGCAGACAAGAATGCGACTGCATCTGCTGCTAATACTGAACAAAAAGCTGAAGCACCTCAACCAGGCGCATCTAAGGCGAAACAAGCTTTAGAAGCAATGCGTGCTGCTGCTAAGCAAGAAACGGCTAAGCAAGAAGTACCAAAAGCTGCTGTTGTTGTGAAGCGTAAGTCGAACAACAAACCAATTGTAAAACAAACGGTTAAACAGGTTGAGACGGCTGAACAGAAAAAAGCACGTGAAGCACAAGCTGCGCAATTAAAAGCAGTTGAAGAAGCAGCACGTCGTAAATCGGCTGAAGAAGCTCAACAACGTACGCTTGAACAAATGCGTCAAATGGCTTCTAAGTACACCTCTGAAGATACTACGGCAACGATTCGTGTTGTCGATGATTCTCCATTGGCGGCTGGCCTTGTTGGTCAGGCTTATGAAGATTCATTCGCGAAAGAAGACCGTGAAATTAAACGTGGTGGTAACACTACAAGTACACGTGCACCGAAAAAAGGCGGACGTCGTGGTCAGGAAGAGCAATCTTTCAGCCATAACCAGCATAAACGTGGTTTGAAAACCAGCCAAGGCAACAAGCATGGCTTTGAAAAACCTGTTAAAAAACAAATTTATGATGTTGAAATTGGTGAAACCATTGTTGTTGCTGACTTAGCGGCGAAAATGGCGATTAAAGTTCGCGAAGTCATCAAATCACTCATGAAAATGGGTGAGCTTGTTACTCAGAACCAGGCGATTGAGCAAGAAATTGCGGCACTTGTGGTTGAGGAAATGGGTCATAACCCAGTTCTAGTATCTGATACTCAAGCTGAAGATAACTTACTTGAAGCAGCTGAAGAAGCACGTGGTGTTCAAACCACTCGTGCTCCTGTAGTAACTATTATGGGTCACGTTGACCATGGTAAAACATCGCTTCTTGACCGTATCCGTCGTACCAAAGTAGCTGCGGGCGAAGCGGGCGGCATTACCCAGCATATCGGTGCATATCACGTTAAAACCGATAAAGGCATTATCACTTTCTTAGACACACCGGGACACGCAGCGTTTACTTCAATGCGTTCACGTGGTGCCAAAGCGACTGATATCGTGGTTCTGGTTGTTGCGGCTGATGATGGTGTAATGCCACAAACTGCAGAAGCAATTGATCATGCACGTGCTGCAGGTACGCCAATCATTGTTGCAATCAACAAGATGGATAAAGAATCTGCCGATCCAGATCGCGTATTGAACGAATTGACCACCAAAGAAATCGTGCCTGAACAATGGGGCGGTGACGTACCTGTAGCAATGGTTTCTGCACATTCTGGTCAAGGTATCGATGAACTTCTAGACTTGATTTTGATTCAGTCAGAATTGCTTGAATTGAAAGCATCTGAAGAAGGTGCTGCGCAAGGTGTGGTCATTGAAGCACGTGTAGATAAAGACCGTGGTGCTGTTGCTTCTATTCTTGTACAAAACGGTACATTGAATGTGGGTGATTTAGTGCTTGCTGGTGCATCTTATGGTCGCGTTCGTGCGATGGTAGATGAAAACGGTAAACGTATTAAATCGGCAGGTCCTTCGATTCCAGTAGAAATCTTGGGTCTTCCTGAAGCGCCAATGGCGGGTGACGAAGTTCTTGTTGTTAACGATGAGAAGAAAGCACGTGAAGTTGCTGATGCACGTATGTCTCGTGAACGTGAAAAACGTCTTGAGCGTCAAAGTGCAATGCGTCTTGAAAACATCATGGCATCTATGGGCAAAAAAGATGTTCCTTATGTGAACGTTGTGCTTAAAACTGATGTACGCGGTACATTGGAAGCATTGACGGTAGCATTACAAGCATTGGCCACTGATGAAGTTCGTGTACGTGTGATCGGTTCAGGTGTAGGTGCAATTACCGAGTCTGACGTTACCCTTGCTGAATCTTCTGAAGCTGTTCTTCTTGGCTTTAACGTACGTGCTGATAATACTGCACGTCAAAAAGCAGATGCAGATGGTATCGACATTCGTTATTACAGCATCATCTATGAATTGATTGATGACGTAAAAGCAGCGATGAGCGGTAAATTGGCTCCTGAGCATCGTGAAACGATTCTTGGTGTGGCTCAAGTACGTGAAGTATTCCACTCAAGCAAATTCGGTGCGGCTGCGGGCTGTATGGTTCTTGAAGGCATGTTACACCGTAATAAACCGATTCGCGTATTACGCGATGACGTGGTGGTATTCCAAGGTGAGCTTGAATCTCTTCGTCGCTATAAAGAAGTGGTTGAAGAAGTTCGTGCCGGTATGGAATGTGGTCTTGCCGTGAAAGGTTATAAAGACATTAAAGTACTCGATAAAATCGAAGTCTATGATGTTCAATTGATTAAACGGAGTCTTTAATGGCGGGTAGTCAACGTCTGAAGCGTATGGGAGACTCAGTTCAGCGTGAATTGTCTGAACTGATTCGCCAAGAGCTGAAAGATCCACGCTTAGGTGGTCTGGTGACCATCTCTGCGGTGAAAGTTAGCCCAGATTTAGGATATGCCGAAGTTTATGTAACCGTGATGGGTCGTGAGCTGGGCGATGAGCAAAGTGAAGTAGCAAACAAAGATACCTTAGAAGTTTTAAATAAGGCTTCTGGTTTCTTGCGTCACGAACTCAGTCGTCGTATCAAGACACGTGTAACGCCTCGCTTGCGTTTCCATTACGACAAAACCAACGCATATGGTAACTATATGTTTGGTCTGATTGCTGAAGCAGTGAAGGATTTACCGCCTGCTGAAGCAAAGCAAGATGATGAATAATTGATGTAATAAAAAAGCCACCTTCGGGTGGCTTTTTTTATTTTGAGTTATTTTAAGAATTTGGTAGTTTTATTAATTATTTAAATAACTTATATATAAATGATGTACTGATCAGCGATCAGGATTAATAAAGAAAATATTCTATTTTTGAGATTCAAACTTATGAATAAACTAAGTTTTATCCTTGCAGCATTTCTTCTTTCCAGCTGTGCAAGTGTGCCGCCTATTCAGTTGGCTTCAGAAAGTAAATCACCATTTGCGAATGCTGTGTTTGGTGGGGAAACGGTGATATTGGATCAGCCAATGAAAAATAGTGAAGCCTCATATCGTATTTTTAGGCAAGCAGCTACAGGTTTTGTATCATTATCAACAGTGCGAGCAAATGCAGAGCAAGCATCAATTGCTTTTTGTGAACGTAAAAATGAAACAATGCATGGTCTTAGCGAAACTGCCGCAAAGCCACCATATATTTTGGGAAATTTTCCAAGAATAGAGCTGGTGTTTGAGTGTGTTGAGAAAACTGAAAATAGAAATCATCATCTTGCGGCAACTAAGTATGAGAAACTTACAGTCTTAAAAAAATTATTAGATGATGGAGTTCTTACAAAACAAGAATTTGAACAAGAAAAGGCTAAAGTTCTGGCTGAAAATTAATTCAATTTACTGAACTTAAATTGAGTAAAAAATTAAAGTAAAAAACAGATTTTTAATTCAAACTTAGCAAAATGCACCTGGTATCAGGCCAGATCATCATGTGAGTCTTTTTCTGCTTTGGGATTACGGCGTCGGGTACGTTGCCAAGGTAAGGGGCGTTCTAGTGCTTCAGGCACTTCACCACTGGTTGAACGTAAACGTAAATGCAGTGCGGCCTGTGCCATTAGGTTTGCAGACACGGGTGCAGTAATGAATGCCAGTAAAGTCAGCAACAGTTCGGCAAAACCAAAATGTCCCTGAAAAGCTGAAAAAATCATGGCGGCAATTAAGAAGCTGCCGAGTCCCAAAGTGCTGGATTTGGTCGGTGCATGCAGGCGCATGAATAAATCGGGCAGGCGCACCATACCAATACCACCCACCAGCATGAAGAAGGAGCCAATCAATAAAAAAATCGAGACCAGAATTTCCATGACAAGTTGCATTGCTGTAGCTCCTAATCGATCACATGACCAGTGGTAAAGTAGCGTGCCAGGGCTGCGGTAGAAACGAATCCCAGCATGGCCACCAGAAGCGCGCCTTCAAATAAGGAGGTACTGGCCCAATAGAGGCCCAGGATGACCACCAGACAGGTTGCATTCAGAAACAGGGTATCCAGTGCTAAAAGCCGATCTACGATGGATGGCCCCATCACCATACGAACCAGGCAAAGAAACATGGAAACAGTGATTGCGACCATACACAGACCAAGTGCATAAGGCAAAATACTCATGAATCTTCTCCTAATTCCACATCAAAGATTTCGATCAGTGCTTTTTCATAACGGGTTTTAATTTCGAGAATATCAATTTCGGCATTATCGGTACTTAAAGCATGCACCAGAATATCGCCACGATCATCATCAATCCCTGCAGTTACCGTACCCGGGGTGGTGGTAATAATCAGGGCAAGTAGAACATTAACCTGTTCATGCTGAGTTTCCAAAGGCACACGAAACCATTTGGGATGTAGTTTATGTGTCGGTCCAAGTACCAATTTGGCCACTTTAATATTACAGACAATAATGTCCCATAGCACCACAAAGAATAATTTTACGGCCAAAATCCAGTGAATATTGGGGGTATGGCCAATAAAAGGTTTGACTAAACGTGGAATGGCAATGCCTAGTAATAAAGCCATGAGCAAGGTTGCCGGATCAAGGCTATGCGCAAGCATGACCCAGCTTAAGGCCACAATCACGGAAACAAAGGGATGAGGCAGCCAGCTTTCCCAAAACGATGTTTTTTGCATGCTTAAGGCTCCATAGGCTTGAGTTTGACATCATCCGGATAAGTGGACAGCTGTTGTTGCTGCTGCCTGATCTGACGCTGCTTATATTCTGAAATATGCTCACCTTCGAGCGTATCTTCAGAGATGATGTAAGGAATCAGATGGGCATTTGGATCAACCGTTTCACCCCCATATTTGGTTTCGGGTAAATTTTCAGAATTATAAGGCTGCACGCTAATCACTTGATGCAGATTATCTTTATGCAAAATAACCTGTTCATATAAGCCATTGTTCTGGATTTGTTCAGCCGTTTTGAACATATATTGCTGAATCGGATTTGCGCCAACCATATACAGCACCAAGCCTGACAACAACAGATAAATGGTTTTGTCATTGCGTGCAGGGGCTCGATCGGGTAAAGCCCGATAAGCTTTAAATTCTTCAGTTTCCGGGTGATCTTCAGGTTTGCTGGCACGCCAGAACAGAATGAAGCCGACCCGGGTAAAGGCAATGATACTGAGCAAACTCACCAATAACACGACTGCAATAATAACCCCCTGATAAGGGGAATGCGAAGTCGCCTGCAAGATAAAAACCTTGCCTAAAAATCCACTAAAAGGCGGTAAACCAGCCATCATTAAAGCAATCAAAAAGAAGGTCAATGACACCGCTTTTTGCTGTTTTATTTTCGGGGCAATATTGAAATGATCTTTGAATTCACCGCGTTGTGAAGTAATCCAGCCAGAAAGCAGATAAAATGCAGCGCCAATAATGGTGCTATGAACCAGATAGTACAGTCCTGCAGCCCAAGCCAAAGTATTAAACAGTGAAATGGCAATCAGCAGGGTACCGATGGAGGATAAAATCATAAAACCGACAAAACGGCGTAAACGCTCGGCTCCAATGGCGCCAATCACGCCATAGACTGAGGTGGCTAAACCGATTGGAAGTAACCAGTTTGCCAGAATACCCTGACTTAATTGGTCATCAAAAATCGTGCCATTGACTCGAAGAATGGCATAAATGCCCACTTTGGTCATGATGGTGAAAATGGCAGCCACGGGAGTGGTGGCAACGGCATAGGTTTTTGGGAGCCAGAAGCCAACCGGCAACATGGCAGCCTTGATGCCAAAGACCACAAAGAGCAGCAAGCCACCTGCAACCGCCAGGGTATGCTGATCTGGTTCTAACAATGGGATTAAACGTGCGACATCGGCCATGTTTAAACTGCCGACACTGCCGTAGATCATGCCCAGACCAATCAGGAATAGTGCAGAGGCCAGCAGGTTGATGGTGACGTAATGAATGCCGAGCTGAAAACGTGCCTTGCCTTGTCCATGGAGCAGCAGGACATAAGAGGCCATCAACAAGATTTCAAAGAATACAAATAAGTTAAATAAATCGCCTGTCAGAAATGCGCCACATAAGCCCATGAGTAAAAAATGGAACATGGCATGGAAATAACGCCCTTTTGCATCCCATGCGTGACTGGCAAACCATAAGATCGGTGTTGCCAAGGCATAGGTCAGCACCAGCATCAGGGCAGAAAGCTGATCCAGAACCAGCACAATTCCGAACGGTGCAGACCATTCACTAAGGTTGTAAGTACTAATTTGCCCGCTGCTAGCGAATATTAAATACACTATCGCAGTGCTTAATCCCAGTATTGACGAGACATAACTAATGCCACGACGCCAAGGCTGTCGCCAATCACGTGATAATGAACCTGGCCCGGGATTGCCTAAAAGCACCAGCAAAAAGCCGGTAAATGCCGGAATTAAAATGCTAAAGATCGGGGTATGTTCAGTCCAGAACTGGAGGATCGCATTCATTAAGGCTCATCCTCACGCGAGTCAATCGGGTTGATTTCTTCTTTTGCATCGACGTGATCGGTTCCGGTTTCATAACGGCTGCGCAAAGCCAGTTGTACAATAAAGGCGGTGGTAGCAAAGCCAATCACAATGGCGGTCAATACCAGAGCTTGAGGTAGAGGATCGGTAGCTTTGCTGGTTTCAGTCAGGACAGCCGGTGCATTGACCTGAATGCGTCCCATGGCAAACAGGAATGAATTGACCGCATAGCCAATCATCGCCAGCCCTAAGACCACAGGAAAAGTACGGGCACGCAAGATCAGGTAAATGCCTGTTGCAGTGAGTAAGCCAATGGCAGAGGCAAGTAAAAATTCTAGACTGATCATTTTATTCCCCTTTCAATACTGGACCAGACATGCTGGAGTGGCGCGAGTCACCCAAGACTGAAATCATCAACATGGTGGCACCGACCACTGTGACATAGACACCGACATCAAATAATGCCGCAGAGGCTAAGTGAATATCACCCAACAGGGGCGGAGCGATATGGATATGGGCGCTGGTCAGGAACGGACGTCCCCAGAACCAGGCACCCAGCCCAGTAAGGCCGGCAATAAGCAAACCTGAACCAATCCAGATCTCATACAAGCGGCCTGATTTGGCTTTTAGCATCTGTTCAGCCTGGTCCTGGCCTAAGGCAATGTATTGAATCACCAGTGCCAAAGCGGTAATGAGACCGGCAATAAATCCGCCACCTGGCAGATTATGGCCACGTAGGAAGATATAAAGGCTGACCACCAGTGCCAAAGGCAATACCCAGGATGCGGTAATGCGGAACATCAACGGAGAAGGGTTGAAACGGTAGGTTAAGCCTTGGGTAATGGTGGTACCGTGTGCACGCATGCCATCCATGAGACAGAGTGTTCCTACAGCAGCAATGCCGAGTACGGTAATCTCGCCGAAGGTATCGAAACCACGGAAGTCGACCAGAATCACGTTGACCACATTGGAGCCGCCACCGAGTGGAAGCGACTGTTGCATAAAGAACCATGAAATCGAGTTGTGGTCACGGGTCAAGATCAGCCAGCTAATCCAGCCGATGCCCAGACCACCGCCGATGGCAATCAGAGCATCGCGCCAGCGCCGCGAAACGGTGGATTCATAAGGTGTAAGCTGTGGCAGCAAGGAAAGGCTCATCAGTAGCAGTACTGTAGTGACGACATCGACCGTGATTTGAGTTAAGGCCAGATCAGGGGCAGAAAGTGTCACAAAAACCAGTGTAACGACAAGACCAACTGCACCGCTAATCAGTACCGCCTTGATCCGTTCATGATGGAACCACAACATCATCCAGCAGGCCGAGAACAGCAATAGCCACAGTACAATCGCAATCGCAGGTGCATGGGTAAGTTCACGTGTGCCAGTGGTCAGGCCTTGATGGATAAATGGCATGGTCAGAAAAGCGGCACTAAATAGCACAATCCACATCAAATAGCTTTGCAGTGAGCCATTTTCAGTTTGACGTTTGAACTTACGCGAACTGAGTAACAGGTGCTTGAGAAATAAATCAAATAGCACTCTGCCCTGGAATTTGCCCAAGATAGGATCAAGATCAATTTCCCGAATGCGACCGCCTTTGGCCAAAGAAAAATAGAAAATGATTCCGCCGAATAACGCAATCGCACTCATCAGCAAAGGCAGGTTAAAACCATGCCAGATGGCTAAATGGGTACCGGCAAAGTCAGGCATTTGAGTGCTGGCACGTGCGGTTGAATTAACAATATTTTCCACCAGCAGGGCAGGTGCAAGACCGACTAAAATACATAAAACCGCCAGCAGTATTGCAGGCAAGCGCATGCCGAAAGGGGGTTCATGAACTTTGTGGTTGGGTACCTGCGAGCCTACTGGTCCATCAAAAAATACCCCATGTACCAAACGTACTGAATAGGTCACTGCGAAAATTCCGGCCAGCGTTGCGGCAATGGCAGAAAAAATCAGTACTGGGCCGGACAGGTTGGCCAAAAGTTCAGTAAAGAACATTTCCTTGGACAGGAAGCCATTGGTCAAGGGTACACCGGCCATAGAGGCAGCCGTGATCATGGTCAGGGTCGCAGTAAAGGGGAGCAACTGCCAGATACCGCTGAGTTTACGCAAATCACGGGTTCCGGTTTCATGGTCAATGATCCCGGCAATCATGAACAGGGCAGCTTTAAAGGTGGCATGGTTAATAATATGGAAAATGGCTGCCGTGACGGCCAATGGTGAGCCAATCCCCAACAAGCACACAATCAGCCCCAAATGACTGATGGTGGAATAAGCCAGTAAGCCTTTTAAGTCTTCCTTGAAAATGGCAAAAAAGGCAGCCATACATAAGGTGAACAAGCCCACGAAAGTCACAATATTGTGATACAGCGCTGCACCGACAAAAATCGGGGTAAAACGGGCCAGCAGGAAAATTCCTGCTTTGACCATGGTGGCAGAGTGTAAATAGGCAGAAACCGGGGTCGGTGCTGCCATGGCATTCGGTAGCCAGAAATGGAACGGAAACTGGGCACTTTTGGTAAAGGCTCCAGTTAAAATCAGCAATAAAGCTGGAACAAATAATGAATGATGCTGAATTTGATCCTTCATCGTAAGGATCTGGTCAATCTGATAGGTTCCGGTCATTTGACCGAGCAGAATGAAACCGCCCAGCATGGCCAAGCCACCCATTCCGGTAATGGTGAGCGCCATACGTGAACCACGTTGTGCCGCTTCATAATTATTCCAGTAACCTACCAGCAGGAAGGAGGAAATACTGGTGAGCTCCCAGAAAATAAGCAGTAAAATTAAATTGTTAGAAAGTGATATGCCGAGCATGGAGGCCATGAACAGCATCAGCAAAAGATACAGTTTGCTCAGGGAGTTTCTGGGATTTAAATAATAATAGGCATAAATATAAATCAGCGTTCCGATACCGCTAATCAGCAAGCAAAATAACAGGCCTAAGGCATCCAGACGAAAGCTTAAATTGATACCGAGTTGGGGAATCCAGCTCCAGCTTTGCGTGATAGGGGTACCGTTAAAGACATCTTTGGCTTGTGTCAATAACAGGGCCAGGCTGCTGAGACTAACCGTAATGGCGGCTAAAGCCGTTAGCCCGCGTGAAAATTTCAACCACGAGACAAGGGTTGTGCCTAGTATTAACGGTAACAAGATAATAATCGGTAGCACACTCATATCCAAAGTCGTGATTTAGGCGATAAAAACCTAAGCGTGAATCTTATCTTTCAAGGATTACAGGACTGCAAAGAGCCATCCAAACTTCTCAATCTTGAAAGCCGGTTTGAGTTAAAAAATGAAAAACAAGCTGTGTTGCGCAACCTGTAAAAAGTCATAGTAAAATCGGATTTTACTATTAAACTTTAAATATACATGATCTTTTGACATGAGTAAAACAACATCAATTATTTTTGCGCACACACAAGGGTTGGTCGACATTTCATAAATGGCTTGTGCTGCAGGCTAAAATTGAGCATGAGACGTATATGTTGCAAACATAGACGAAGTGTCAACAAACCCTGTTTATTATACGCCTGTCCATACAAAAGGGGCGCAGCGTGTTTAGCCAGATCACGCCCCAGAATGGAGTATTTTTAAGATTGAAACTTTTTTGAATTAAATTCAATCTTTTCAGTCAAGGCAAAGGATGGGGGGAAGATGTATCATCCTGTTGTTGAATTAAACGCAGCAATTCGGTTTGCTGTTCACCATTTAAATGCTGTTGAATCTGTTCTAACAGGCTTTGTGGAGTGATGCTTTCCAATTCAGGTTCAGTTAAAGTGTCGGTTTCAATCACTTCTTCATTAAACACCAGGTTCTCATAAATGGTGTCAAACTTTTCCTGCAAAGGCTGTAGCTGCATATCAAACAGCTGTTTATTTTCCAGTTTTAAGCATTGATATTCAGTGGCATGTTCCAGTAATTCGGTACGATTACCCGTGGCAATAATTTGCAGACGCGGAAAAGCCTGATGCAGGCGCTGTAAAATCACTTGAGAAGTATTTTGATCCAGCTGGTGATCAATCGCATCAATCAGCAAAATGCCATCGCCTTCCAGACAGGGATATAAACTGTTGGGATTGAGCAGGCACAAGCGCCGTACGATATCTCCCACCAAGGCGATCCAGTTTTTGACACTGTTGGAAAGCTGCTGATAGAGCATGGTTTTTTCTGCATAACTCACCATCAGTTGTAATTTGGGCTGATATTGCAAATAAATATCTTCAAAATCGGGAAGAACGGTGCTTAAGGCCTGTTTTAAAGCATCCAGACTGGGCGCGTTCATTTGTTTTTGTGCATTCACCAGATGTTGCAAAAAGTCATTTTCTTTATTTTTCTGAATGGAAGGATGCGACACCAGCTGTTGAAACAGCTGCGCAATCTGGGCATTTTCAATATCACTAATTTCACGAAACCATTCAAAGAAACGGATGAAGGTGGTATAGGGAATGGTGGAAATTTCATAGGCATGTGAAGTTTGAAAAACCACCGGATTATTTTTGTTCTGAATGTTTATTTCATTCACAAAGCGTTCTGCCGGGTAATAGGCAATTAAGGGCAAGCCTTGCAGCTGATCGTGTTTGAGCGCGTTATGATAGAGCTCCACCAGATTGTCTAATTGTTGGGTTTCGGCCTTGCTGGTGCCAATGCCATGATTATTTAAGGTTTTATAAATTTGCCAGTCACACACAGTGAGTGTTTTGTCTCCAGCTTCACTAGACGCATTTAAAGTACCAATATCAGGCGGAATATGAACCCGAATATCAATTTTGGATTGCAGACGGGTAAACATGATGTCCTGATCCAGCATCATCACACCGGTCGCACGCAAATCTTTATAGCGCGCAGCAAACCAGGTCAGTGCCTGATAGGTAAATTTTAAAATGCCGGTTTTTCCCGAGCTTTGATCGCCTAGAATCAGGGTGATGGGCTTGTCGTTAAATTTCAGCTTGAGATCGGCAAAATGAAGCGCGTGTTTGAGTTGAATAGAATCGATTTTCATAAAACACCTGCCTTGCAGCTGAAGCTAAAATTATTCTCCCACAGCTTTACGCAGTGATACCGGCATTTGCTTTTTCAGTTGTTGCAGCAAATCGTAAATGTGGTGAATATTTAAACTTACTTTAGCACGTGTGCAGGCCACGTAAAGCAATCTTAACTCTTCGTCACTAATTTTATAGTCTTTTTCATTGACCTTGAATTGATAGTCATCTTCGATATGCACACGATCCCATTCCAGACCTTTGGCTTTATGTGCGGTCGAAATAATGTAGTCAGCCTGTTCAATCGGGGTGATTTTGGCTAAGGCTCTTTTGAGGGGATCTGTACCATGATCATCCACCAGTTTCACCAAAGGCTTAATGTCACTGCCATCATTGGTTTCACAGTATTCATGCACATCATGCCATGAATTAAACCAGGCCAGTTCCGGCACATCAGTGACACGGCGGCCTTGTTTCAGCATGCTGGCGGCATCGACAAAACGGTTCAGTTTGGCATGATCGGCCTGCAAGCTGACTTTGTCGCCATGCACCAGTCCGGAAAGCAGTAATTCCATGGCTCGTGCATTGGTGCGGCATAAAATCGCATCACGCTGTTTGGTATGCGGTTTATTCACCACTTTGGAGTTAAGATGAGGATTACCCAGTAAAGGCACGGTTTCATTTAAGGCACCCAGAATGGCATTGGCATTCAAGGCAATTTCTTCACCAAAACGGAATGATGTGGTCAAGCGCGATTCAGGCAGCGGTAGCTGTTGCATGGCATTAACCGCACCACGCCAGGCGTAAATCTGTTGATGGGCATCGCCGACATAAATCACCTGGGTATTTCTCTGACGCAGCAGAATTCCCAACATCAGTGGATCGGCATCTTGTGCTTCATCAAATAACACATAATCTGTTGGGATATTCGGTTCAGACAGCGCCCAAAGTTTCAGATAAATATCATGTCCAATACCGGCCTGATGATTGGGATCAATCGACTCGAGCCAGCGCCGTTCAATGGCCGGATATAAATGTTTCTGCAATTCGTCAATATCGTCTGGATGTAACCAGCTCGGCGCTTGCAGATGGCGCGGTGCCGGATATTGTGAACTGGTCGAGCAGAAATAACTGACCGCATTGGCCACCAGACTAGCGAGACGCGATGGCATCATCACATATTTTTCATAACGCCCGCCCATCATCCGGCGCAGGGTAATCGGTTGTAATCGATATTCCTTGGCAATAAAACTTGGACTTAAACGCGGTAAACGCAGCTTGTCAGTTACGCCACGCGGCACACTACGAAAAGCCAGCGAGTGAAAGGTGCGACAGTCGACATTGCGATGAAATTTACTTTGTGCTTCTGAGGCAATGGCTTTGTTAAACGCTAGATACATACCACGCCGCTCGGGCATGGCATCACTGATCATTTGTAAAGTCGTGGTTTTACCTGTGCCTGCATAAGCAATCACTTTAAAGGATTTGCCTAAACGCGCATTATCTATGGCAATCGCTTGCTCATAGGTAGCGCTCGGTTTTTTCGGATCAGACACAGTCTTAGGCTTAGTGCTGACGATTGGCTTTTTCAACCAATCCCGATAAACCTTGGCGACGCGCGAGTTCATTTAAAACCAGTTGCGGTTCAAGGTCGAAATAGCCCAACATCACAATAGTATGGAACCATAAATCTGCCACTTCATAAATTAGATCATTTTTATTGTCTTCATTGGCCTCGGCTTTAAAGTCTTTCGCTGCAATGATGGTTTCGATACTTTCTTCACCGACTTTTTCTAAAATTTTGTTTAAGCCTTTGTGATACAGCTTGGCCACATAAGAGGAATCTGGATCGGCTTTTTTACGCTCTGCCATCATCTGACCTAAATAATCTAAAACTTCCACTTGTTCAGATTGCGCAGTCGAAGCATTCATGGCAAGGGTGTGTGGATTGGTCGATTTTTCAGCATAAATTTGCTTTGGATCTTTCAATTGTGCATCAACAATTTCCCAGCCATTTGCAGTCAATTTACGGTAGAAACAAGATTCACGACCGGTATGGCAGGCAATACCGCCGTGTTGTTCGATCTGCAATACAATTACGTCGGCATCACAGTCCAGACGGATTTCATGCACGGTCTGGAAATGACCGGATTCTTCGCCTTTATGCCACAATTTTTGACGCGAACGAGAGAAATATACCGCCTGGTTTTTTTCCGCAGTTAAGGCTAAAGCTTCACGGTTCATCCACGCGACCATCAATACACGGCCGCTTTGGTGATGCTGTGCAATGGCAGGGATTAGACCTTGTTCGTTAAATTTTACTTCATCGAGCCATTGCAAGTTGTTCATGAGAATTTCACCAAAATATATGTTCAAAATTAAAAAGAGCGAATGAAAATCGCCACTGCATAGTGTACGTGATTAGCGCTGCTTTGAGAAAAAAAATATACGCATCACCATTTCGTTTCCTCATCACTTGTAGCGGAGATTAAAGCTTGAAAATAGCATGGTCTATTTTTTATCGATCAAAACAAGTGAAAAAATAGGGGATTTATGTATAAGGTACAGTTCATCTTATAAATGAGCCTGTATTTAAAATGGGTTTATAAATCCTGCATAAACTGTGGGAAGTTTTGCTTTTCGACCATTTCTAAAAATTCATCGCCCAAACGCTGGCTTTCTGCGACCGATTGATTCCACATCTGAATCCGTTTTTTCTGATCCAAGCCTTTTAAAGTAAAATCTTTACGATCAGGCAAACGCCCCAGTGGTAAAGATTGCAAATAATCTTGTGAAGGTGAAAGCAGTAAAGTTCGCGCCTGATTTTCAGGATTGGCCTGGCGTTTCTTTAACAGCATCTTGTCGAACCAACCCGGGGTGATGCTATCGCTAAAGTGCGGATACAACACAATGCCCCGACTCTCAAAGGGTAGGTCAAGGTGGTAATCAATTAAACCACCATCACGGTAGCTGCCTTTGGGCGCATTGGGAATATCGCGGATTGCAGCCATGACGCAGGGAATGGACGCAGATGCCATCAGCCAAGGCGTGACATTGTCCTGGGTTAAGGTTTGATAATGCGTGACAAAATCGTCATCCACTTTAAACTGCTTGCCCGTTTCAGGTTGGCTGATGACCCGTTGCATAAACAGGCGGTTGTGTTTGCGACCCAGTGCATTACTACCGACAATGCCCGCGACAGAAGCCAGCAGTGGCAGGGTTTTATCGCTTTGAAAAATATGCTGGGCTTTGATTGAAATCACTGCAAGATGATAATCCGGATGTTGTACCAACTGTTGCTCTTTACCTTGAATCAGATTAATCAGCATCTCGCGGCAAATATCTCCTACCTGCTGACGCGTCATTTTTTTATGGAAATACAGGTTGGTATAAAGTTCTGAAAGGCGTTCGGTTCCTTCTTTCGCCCCCCAGGCAGCAATACTGGCAAAGCGCCAGCTGCCAATAGATGAGCCAATCAGGGTTCTGCGCTGTGGTGCCTGAGCCAGAAAATCACCGAAAATGGCCTGATCTAAACCTTGAATACCAATCCCTTTGGGACCACCTGCAGCGCCAGGGATAATATCGACTTGCTGGGCAAGTAAACCGTCTTTTTCAATCAATTGACGTGCCAAGTGACCCGCACGGATGTTTAATGCTGGTGGACGTTTCTGCAGGATTTGCGTCATGATCTATTATTAAATATACAAGGATATGCTTATTTTAAGTAGCTAGCTCAGGGCAACAATGGCGAGATGATTCAGTTGGTGACTATGTAGTCACTCTAAGATCACAGGTGATTCATGCTATTAGATTTAACGCATTTGATGATGGATTACTCTACTCCTGATGACATTGAGGTGAAATTTACTATAGAAAAATTATGATCTAAGCAGACTAATGATGACATTACGAGCGAAGATCGTTTTCAATATTTTATAATCGCAACAAGGTCATTTTTTAAAGGGCTTAGATTAGCATTTGAAGTGCAACCCCATGTTCTTGGAATAATACCTGACTCGAACTTTTAAATCCGAGTCTTTTTCTTGGGCGATGATTGAGTCGGTGAGTAATCTCAGTAATATAGTCGTCTGAATAGTCCTTTAAATCACTC
>NZ_JBBEUE010000013.1:0-91204 GCF_037402435.1 Acinetobacter sp. NS-4
CTCTCGGTTCGCATAATCGCCATTATGTTAAATAGGGGGGATTTTACGATTCTAAATTTATTAGAAATAATCTAATTATGCTTTGCATAATATATAGATGCATGCTTGTATCATCTTAAATTGAAAAAGTGCTTAGGCTGACCCTAATAGCTTTAAAGCATATACATTTGGAAGCGATATGAGTTTATTTACTGTAGATACTGATAAGAAAGTATTAATGCCACTTGGTGGAACAAAACTGAGTGAACAACAACTGACAGAACGTTATGATTTACAAGAATGGCTAGTTAGTCATCCTAAAGCTTTAGGTGAAGAGCTTCTAATTATTCAAAAAGAATTTTCGGGCTTTGATGGGACAGGGGAACGTTTAGATTTATTAGCATTAGATACCCAAGGTAGATTAGTTCTTATTGAGAATAAACGAGATGAAAGTGGACGTGATGCAGTTTGGCAAGCTATCAAATATGCTTCTTATGTGGCTACTTTCACTGTAGAAGATATTGAAAATGTTTTTGAACAGTATCTACTTAAATACAAACCTAGATATCTCGAACTCGATGATAATGCATATGATTTAGATCAAATCAAGCATACAGTAAAGTCACTTATTCAAAGGTTCCTTGAAGAAAATCAAGAATTAGATACGGAAATACCTACACTTAATTTAGGAAATAGCCAGCGTATAATTTTAGTAGCAGGCGAATTTAGACGAGAAGTTACTAGTACAGCATTATGGTTAATTGAGCGCGGTATTGAGGTCAAATGTGTCAAAGTTTCCCCATATATATTAAATGGACAACTTCTAGTTCAAATCCAACAAATTATTCCTGTTCCAGAAGCTTCTGAATATATGGTGCGTTTAAACAGGAAAGATGCTGCGGAAGTTTCAGTTAAGATTAAACGCACTGATAGAACTGATATTAGATATCAATACTGGGAACAGTTATTAGAATATTTTTCAAAATTTAATAATCGTTTATATAACAATATAAGTCCAAAAAGTGATCATTGGCTTAATACTGGTTCTGGTATCTCAGGATGTGCATATACCCTAATTTTTTTACAAAAAGAGCTAAGAGTTGAATTTGCTATGGGGCGTTCAAATGCAGAAGAGAACAAACTACTATTCGATTTTTTTAGCCAGCATAAACAGCAAATTGAAGAAGTATTTGGACAACCTCTGGAGTGGTTGCGTTTAGATGATAAAAAGTCATCACGTATTCAATTATCAATACTAGTAGATGGATATGATAATAAATCTTGGGAACAACATTTTAAGTGGCATTTGCAAAATATAGAAAGGTTAGAAAAAGCATTTAAGCCATTAATAAGTGAAGCTTATAAAGCCTTAAATAATATCAGTTAATATTTACTAATTTTAAAGAATTTCTAAAATTAACATAATACACGTTATACGAAATTCAATAAATAAGTCAAATAATTTCAATATCTTATAATCTATAAAAAAGCTAAGTGTGTAAGATTCAGCTTTTACATGAGATATCCTTGTTTCACATAAAAACCGCCCCTAAAGGCGGTTTTTTACATCTCAATGTAAATTATTTCTTCACATCAAAACGGTCTGCATTCATCACTTTAGCCCAAGCGGCAACAAAGTCCTTCACGAATTTTTCTTTGTTATCATCTTGCGCATACACTTCTGCATAAGAACGAAGAATCGAGTTCGAACCAAACACCAGATCCACACGTGTTGCCGTCCATTTCACTGCACCAGTCGCACAGTCTACAATCTCATAACGGTTTTTGCCTACCGGTTTCCAATTGTATGTCATGTCAGTCAGGTTCACGAAGAAGTCATTGCTTAACACGCCTTCACGGTCTGTAAACACGCCTTCTTTTGCACCAGCATAGTTAGTACCGAGTACACGCATACCACCAAGAAGTACCGTCATTTCAGGGGCAGTTAAACCCAGTAACTGAGCACGGTCTAACAGCAATTCTTCAGGTTGTGCAGTGTAGTCTTCTTTTAGCCAGTTACGGAAACCGTCGTGTTTTGGCAACAAGTCTTCAAATGAATAGGCATCGGTTTGCTCTTGAGTGGCATCCCCTCGTCCCAGCGTGAATGGAACTTGAATGTCTACACCCGCAGCCTGAGCTGCTTTTTCCACCGCAGCCGTACCACCCAGTACAATCAGGTCGGCAATGCTGACTTTCTTCTCAAGACCTACCTGAATTTCTTCAAGTTTCGCCAATACTTTTGCCAGACGTTCAGGTTCGTTACCAACCCAGTCTTTTTGCGGGGCCAGGCGGATACGCGCACCGTTTGCACCACCACGATAGTCCGAACCACGGAAAGTACGCGCACTGTCCCATGCGGTGCTGATTAACTCGGCTGTGCTTAAACCGCTGTTCAGCAATTTCGCTTTGAGGTCTTCAATTTCCGCTTCAGACAACACGTAGTTCACCGATGGAATCGGGTCTTGCCAGATTAAATCCTCAGCAGGAACATCGGCACCTAAATAGCGCGATTTTGGCCCCATGTCACGGTGAGTCAGCTTGTACCATGCACGCGCAAACACTTCAGCAAAATAAGCTGGGTCTTTATAGAAACGCTCAGAAATTTTGCGATACTCAGGATCAATTTTCAGTGCCATATCGGCATCGGTCATCATCGGGTTACGGCGGACATTCGGGTTGTGCGCATCAACAGGTTTGTCTTCCTCTTTGATGTTGATCGGTTCCCATTGTTTCGCGCCTGCCGGGCTGATGGTTTTTTCCCACTCATAGGTGAACAATAAATAGAAGAATTCATTGTCCCATTTGGTTGGATGGGTAGTCCAAGCCCCTTCCAGGCCACTAACCATGGTATTGGCACCGTTACCGGTACCTTCAGGGTTATGCCAGCCTAGGCCCTGGAATTCGACATCTGCACCTTCAACATCTTTACCCAGCAATTCAGCTTTGCCGTTACCGTGTGCTTTACCAATGGTGTGACCACCTGCAGTCAGTGCCACAGTTTCTTCGTCATTCATGCCCATACGGTCGAAGGTCACACGCATATCCTGTGCAGTACGCAGCGGATCCTGTACACCATCCACACCTTCAGGGTTCACGTAAATCAAACCCATCTGCACAGCAGCAAGCGAATTGTCTAATGACTTACGGTCCTGGTCATTTTCATAACGGTTTTTGGTGGCATCCAGCCATTTCTTTTCAGAACCCCAATTGATGTCTTTTTCAGGGTGCCAGATGTCTTGACGACCGCCACCGAAACCGAAAGTTTTCAGACCGGCTTCTTCATACGCCACCGTACCGGCCAGGATGATCAGATCGCCCCAAGAGATTTTATTGCCATATTTACGTTTAATCGGCCAAAGCAGACGGCGGCCTTTATCGGTGTTGACGTTGTCTGGCCAGCTGTTGAGTGGTGCAAAACGCTGGTTACCGGTATTGGCACCGCCGCGACCGTCCTGTTTGCGGTAAGAACCGGCCAAGTGCCAGGCAGTGCGCACAAACATGCCAATGTAGCTGCCATAATCTGATGGCCACCAGTCCTGGCTGCTGTTAATGAGTTCACGCAGATCTTGTTTCACTGCTTCTAAATCCAGTGAATTGAATGCCTTGGCATAATCAAAATCCGGATCCATCGGATTGGTTTTTTTATCGTGTTGAGAAAGAATGTCAAGATTTAGAGCGTTGGGCCACCAAGCCATATTTGAGCTGGCGGCATTGGTATTACCACCCTCTTGGTGGAACGGGCATTTCCCTACAGTTTTCGTATCATTATTCATATCTGAGCTCCAAATTAATCATAAAATGACGATTGTCATGAACCGTTAAAAATTTCTAACTCATCATCAAAATAGCTGTTTTTTATGACAATAGAAAGCAAGTTATATGAATGAAAACGATCGAAAAAGCCTATTCTAAAATGGGATTAAAAACAGGATTTATCAACCTTCACAACAAGAGGTCAAATTTTTAGAACTGCATTATCAATTGGTGATAAAGACAATCAGGATTTGATATTTTGAACAATATTTCTGATTAAAAATAATGTGCTATAGTGAAGCCATAACAAACAAGAATACCTCACATCATGTCGATCAAGCCTAATCGCTACTGCTAAGAACAGACCGTATTTTCTGGAACCTGCCATTCGTGAATCATAAGCTTCAATTAGAAAGACCACTTCGGCTTATTCAGATCACGCTTGCGGTACTTTGGATTTATCAGGGATTAATACCCAAAATACTCTTTCAATCGACTGCGGAAATTGCAATTTGGCAGAGCATGGGCCTAGAACTAGCTCTGGCAAAAATCTGTGTTGCGCTATCGGGCATGATTGAAATTATGTTTGGCTGTACTTTTGTGATTTGGCCAAGAGCCATTTTAATCCATCAGCTTAATATTTTAGGCTTAAGTGGGCTATTACTGCTGATTATGCTCACGAATCCCTTACAACTCACCACTGCATTTAATCCAGTGGTGATGAATATTGCCATGATCGTCATTTCAATGGTTGCCATTCAAATTTTAAAGCTCAGAAACCAGCAACCTTAAAAAAATCAGACCACCAAACGTCGCCCTTCCCGTATACAGATAAAAGGTGTCATCAATTTGGAGGTATTTTTCATCGCGATCTTTAAGTCGATTTCCGGCTGTTCCCGACTTTCATCGGTCAGTTGAAAGGTTCGGTAATGAATGGCCAGCGAACATTTGCAATGTAAATCCTGATGCGCCTGAAAAGCCTCTTGCGGGTTCATGTGCATATAACCCATCAGCTCGCGCGGTTCATAGGCGCCTATCGGCAACAGGGCTACACGCGGTGCGCCCAAACGGCTGTGAATTTCTTTAAAATGCGGTGAATAACCGGTATCCCCAGCAAAGAAACAGTGATCTTTACCATTCAGCACCGAAAATCCGCCCCAGAGTGCCCGGCTATGATCGCGCAAGCCGCGACCGGAAAAATGCTGCGCCGGGGTATAGATAATTTTTAACTCATGCAATAAAGACGATTGCCACCAGTCCATTTCCAGCACATGGAAACTTTTAGGCAAATACCAGGAGTTGCCCAGCCCGGTATAAATCGGCATGGCAAATTTATCATGTAGCCACTGCAAGCTGGCCAAGTCCATATGGTCATAATGATTGTGACTGAGCAGCACGGCATGAATGGTCGGCAATTCTTCCAGGGCAATTCCCGCAGGAATTACCCGTTTCGGACCATTACCTTGCGCAGGGCCGGCATATTCACCCCAGACCGGATCGGTTAATAAATTATATGGCCCGATCTGCAACAGCACCGTGGCATGTCCGACAAACCACACTTGCCAATCATCCATATTTGCCTGAGGACGATTCTGGGGAATGGCACGTTTGTTCGCATGGAATTCGGCATGTTCCTTAGCGCTATCGACATTCCATGTGGATGACTTGCGGGTTAACAGCCATTTTATCAAGTCGGTGCGACCACGCCCTGCTGGCCGTGGTAAGGCATTGACGAATCGCTCACCATTATGGTGATTCGAATGCATAAACTGAAATGAAGGCTGACGCCAGGTATGCGACCAGCATGCTTTGGTCGGGAGTTGAAAGTGTAATTGCTCAGGCTTCTGCTTCATGTACATTCAATTTCTTAGTGTGAACTCAACATCCAAAATTCGATATTCTGAATGCCAAGCCATATATATCACGTTTTATTCCAAACGTCCTTGCATACGTTCCAACCACACCTGCTTAGTCTGCGGTTTGATAAACAATGCCACAATTTCCGGATGAATCTGTTTAATTTTCGCTTCAATTCTGTTGACGCAAGCCTCAATATCATCCGAACTCAAGTTATCTTCAAATTCCAGACTTAAGGAAGCCAGTACTTGATGTGCCCCCATCTGTTCAGTCAACACGCCATTGGCCGACTGTACCGCCTCATCTTGCTGCGCAATCAACAAGATGTCATTACGCAGTTTTGGATCGGCCGTTTCACCCAGCAATAAGCCCTTGGTTTCGCGGGCCAATAAAATAGCAGAAACCGCCAATACTATACCAATCAGGATCGAAGCCACGCCATCCAGTTCAGGAATATTCAGGGCATGCGCCAGATAAATGCCGATCAAGGCAATCAACAGGCCACATAAAGCAGCGGTATCTTCAAACAACACGGTAAAGGTGGTGGGATCCTTACTGTGTCGAAAAGCCTCGAAATAACCTTGCTTGCCTTTAATCTTGCGGAACGCTTTCAAGGCCACAAACCATGAGGTGCCTTCACATACAATGGCAATCCCTAAAACAATATAATTGATGGTGGGATTCAGCATTTCTTCAGGATGTAATACGTGTTGTATGCCCTGATAAATAGACACAATGGCACCCAGTGCAAACACCATCAGTGCCACAATAAAGGCCCAAAAATACAGTTCACGGCCATAACCAAAAGGATGCTTGTAGTTTGCCGGCTGCTGGGATTTTTTCATGCCATAGAGCAGCAGAATTTCATTCAGGGTATCCACCACCGAGTGAATGGCTTCACTGAGCATGGCTGAACTATTGGTGATATATGCCGCGACAAATTTGACCAAAGCAATTGCAAGATTACCTGCCAGTGCCGCATAAACCACAATCTTGTTCGAATCAGACATTCAAATTTGTCCTAAACATTTTTTGCTAAGCGTTATTGTTATCAAATAGATCTATTTGATTTTTATAGCTCTTTGCATAGTACTCAATGTGATTGCTGTCGTGGTTTATTCTTTTGTTGTTTTTAGCGTAACTGTTGATTATTTCGCCAACCCCCAGATAGATGTTGCAGATGAAACCCTACCGTGAAATGTGATGCATTTTTCGCGATTTACACAGATGCCAACCTAATCAAAAAGAAGCAGAAGCCACTGCTGTCCCATAATTTAATTTAAGTAAACTTTGGATTTACGAATGTGGCAGGGATGCCACATGTTACCCACCATAACATGGATGTTATGTGTGGGTAACAAAGGCTTTTGCTTACTTTTGGCCTGTCAAAAGTAAGACATCGCCTACACAAATACATTTCGATTTTATTGAAAAATTGTGGCTGTGAAAGACTTTAACTTACATATGAAATTTTAAGCTTTCTTATAAGCAAAGAATTAAAGAAAATAACGACCATTCGATTAACAAACGAATGTCTAAAAACAGACCTCATAGAAATTCATCTATATGATTTTAATTGGAAATTAACCATTTTCATTAAAATACAAGCCCTTAACAGAACTATGGGAGAGTGCTGAAGCCAAAGTCTCCAATTTAATCTTGTCCACCCTACCGGATTAACGCAGTTTAGAAAAATACTGCTGGCGCCATTCTTTCCAGAAGTACAGCACTATGCCGAACATCACCACCATAATGCCGACAAAGGCATTCGGACTAATATGTTCGTTATTCAAGGTGGTACCCAGAATCAGGGCAATCACCGGGGTCATGACATTACTCAACGACACGGTCGAGGCATTCAAACGCTTGATCAGCCAGAAATAACACAGCATGGCCACAATGGAAGACATGATCATGGTAAAGACAAAACCAATCATGGCCTCAGTGCCTGGAAGACGGGTCGGCATATGCTGCCAGATAAATGGAATCAGGAGCAGTGAACCGACTGCCGATACCAGAAGTGAACCGGTAGCCTGAGACATCGGACTCAAAGGCGCATTGATCTGTTTGACCCAAAAAATCGAACTGATATACGACACCATACTGATCAGCATCAAGACCACACCAATCGGATTGATTTTACTGTCAGCAGAATCGGCAAAGACGAAGGTCAAACCTGAAACCGCAATCGCCATACCCAACCATTGTAGCCAGATCAGTCTTTGGGTTTTTAAAATCACATGCCCGATCAAACCGGCGATCAACGGTGAAAAACCGAAGATCAGCGCCATTAAACCTGAAGTTAAATAATTCGCCGCAATGTAAATAAAAAGCTGCGCACCGATCAGGTTCAAACTTCCCGCCACATAACTTTTTAACGAAGTCTGATCAAAAGGCAGCGGATCACGCATAAGCTTTAAAAGGAATAAGGCAATGATTGAAGCGCCAAAATAGCGGATGATCAGCACCCACATCGGATGGACTTCCTGCACACTCCAGACAATCGCCAGTGGCGTAGTGGCCCAGATAAATACCAATAAAGCGTAAATACTTGCCATGACCGGCAGTGATGATTTCATATCATTCTCAAAACGAATTTGAATAGAATTGATAATAAAGGCGTTTGAAATATACAGTGCCAATAGAATATCGTGACTAGCGGCAAGGATGCCGCTCGCTGAACTGGGGTATAGGGATATACCCTCAGTTCAGCAAAGGATTTTTGTCACTTTTGATCCTTCAAAAGTGAAATACTACCTACGCAAAGTTTTAACAGACTATGAACGTCAATTGCGGTTGCGCTGTTTTTTAAACCACGCATAAAAAACAGACCTATGCAAAGCATAGGTCTGTCCAAAAATATCTCAATAAAACTTAAGCAACTTTGCGTAAATCCAGGCTTAAATCAAGATGTTTTTCTGCTTCAAAAGTGGTGTTTTTGCTGATCATTTTTTTCAAATGACGCATTTCTTTCGCGGCATTCACGGTAATGCCGGCAACGATCTGCCCATCAGTCACGCCGTACATCACGAATGAATTGTCTGCACCTTTGGCTGCATCCATTTCACCACGGATCACCCATTCAGCTGCAGCCATATCACCCACAAACTGGAAGTTGATATTCAACTGGTCAGTCCAGAACCAAGCCGGATTGGCTTTCGGATGTTCTACACCCATCACGTGACGCGCGAAAATACCTGCCTGAAGGTTGGCATTTTCCCAGGTTTCTACACGACGGTGCTGACCATCTTCACGAAGCTGAGTGGCTACGTCACCTGCTGCATAAATGTCAGCATTTGAAGTCTGGCAGTTTTCATTAACTTTGATGGCAACATCAACATCCAGACCGGCATCTACTGCAAGCTGTGCATTCGGCACAATACCAATCCCGTAAACCACCGCATCGGCACGAAGTTCTTCGCCACCTTCAAGGGTTACGACAACTTCTTCACCGTCTAACTTGCAGTCTGCAATCTTGGTTTCAAGACGCACATCCACACCATTTTGACGATGCTGCTCAAGCAGGAATTCACTCAAGATACGTGGTGAACAACGGCCCATCACCATAGGACCCATTTCGATTACGGTCACTTGACAGTCTTTGTAACGTGCTGATGATGCAAGTTCCAAACCGATTACACCACCGCCGATCAAGATCAAACGGCGACCGGCTTGAAGTACAGGAACCAGTGCTTGTGAATCTTCAAGGTTACGTAGCGTATAAACGTGTTTACCCAAAGCATCGAAGTTGGGTAAACGGCGCGCTGCACCGCCAGTGGCAAGCAGCAACTTGTCATAAGCAACCACATCACCATTTTTAAGTTCAATGGTTTTTGCTTCGCTGTTGATTTTCACCACGCCATTGCCACGAATGGTTTCCACACCCAAATCTGCCAGTTTTTGTTCTGACAGAATTTCGATTTTGGTTTCCTCTGGCTTTAAGATCACATCTTTAGACAAAGGCGGACGTTCATACGGCAGATGTGTTTCATCACCCACCAAAATGATTTTGCCTTCGTATTTGTTGGCACGGAGTTCTAAAATGGCGCTAGCACCAGCTTGACCAGCACCGACGATAACGATGGTTTCGATAGCATTTTGGCTCATGGGTTCAATCCTTATTTCAATTCTGCAGATACGATGCCGAAGCCCGCAATCCACTCACTAATATCTTCGTAGCAGTGAGTTGTCATTTCATACTCACCAACTTCATGTAATGCAGCAAACGCAGCCATCCAGGAACGAACTTCCTGACCGCCACGACCACCCTCGACACGAATTTCAGCTTCGGTCATTGCCTCAATTGCAGCAAAGTCTGCTTTAGCAAAAGTTTCCAGCAATGCGCGATCCCACTCAGGGTTGAGCGGCACTGAGACTGATTTATCGCCAGCAGCAAGACGCTGACCTACTGAAATCACTTTGGCCTGGCGGTTATTACGTGATTCTTCAGACGGGTTACGGCCACAAATCAAGAATTCTTCCACTTCTGGAGGCACTGAGCCCATTTGTGGAGTTGGTGGATCATGGGAAAGACCGCCAGTACCGAGTACCAGTACACGTTCGTTTTCAAGGTTCAATGACTTGATGAACTGACCTACTGCTCGACCCAACGCCACGGTACGCTTGGTGGTTGGCATTGGCGCAGCTGCACCATTGATGAAAACTGGAATTGTTGGGTAACGGTCAAGCTGACCGTTACACAAGAAATGCAATGGCTGAGTCACGCCATGATCGGCTTGCATACGATATGAGTACGCAACATCCACACCTTCATCCAACACACGACGCACTAGATTAATGGCTGTTTCTTCAGGCACATTAATGTGGTCATTGTCTTTACCGTAATCCCAGTCCCCCGCTGCTTTGGCACGAATACCCACGCAGAAGCTTGGCATCAGGTCATAAAAGAAACCATTGAAATGGTCTGGACCAAAAGTAATGATTAAAGTTGGATTGTAGTCTTCAACTTCTTGGGCAAGTTTGGCAAAAGCTTCACGAACGGCTTGTTCTTTATGCTTTTCTTGCGGTGAAGCGAATTCCATTAATGGGCTGTGCGATGCACAAATGAGTTTAACGGCCATGAGTGACTCCTAAACGGAAGGCAGCCTGATCAGGCTGCCGAGTAAGTCCATTACGATTTAGGCTGATTAGATCTCATCAAAGAAGCCGGCACGTGGCTGACGTAAACCACGAATACCTAAGCCACATTCCGCGTTAATTAAAACGCCGGTCAATGGGCGGTTGTTTTGACGAGAAGCCAGTAATACATATGAACCAGTCATATCTTCAGGTTCTGGTAAGAAGCCAAGCGGCATACCACGTCCAATTTTTTCAGGATCGCGGGCATCCAATAAACCAAGGTTTTCCTGGCCTAAAGATGCTGCACCTTTGATATTTACATTCATACCTGAGGGTGCAACTGCGTTCACTCGTACTTTAGGTGCAAGCTCATAAGCCAGTTCTTTCATCACGCCCACACCAGCATGCTTAGATGCAGTGTAGATAGGGCCTCCGCCTGCTGAGTACAGCGCAGAGTTAGACAAAGTAAATATGATAGAACCTTCAGAAGCTATCAATGCATCCAGTGCAGCCTTGGCACCCAAGATGAGTGACTTGGTATTAATGCCCATGATTTCATCAAAGGCTTTTTCCAGCTGTTCACCAGATGTATTGACGATATCTGCGTAGTGATCCCAGATACCTGCATTTCCAACGAAACAATCGAGCTTACCAAAATGCTCAACGGTCGCATTAACAGCGCGGACGTTGTCTTCATAGCTGGCTACATCGCCTTCGATCGCAAGAACTTTACCGCCAAAGTGTTCATTTAATGCATCCACTTTTGCTTTTGAACGCTGAAGAACTGCAACTTGTGCACCTTCCTCCAGGAAACGTTCAACCAGTGCCCAGCCTAAGCCTGAACCACCACCGGTAATGAGTGCAACTTCGCCTTGTAGCCAACCCATGATTACTCTCCTGCCATCTCTACAAATAACTGACCATCTTCAACAATCACCGGGAAAGTCTGGATTGGATCGGTTGCTGGTAAACATAATGCTTGACCAGTTTTCAAACAGAAACGTGCTGAATGAAGTGGGCACTCTACAGTACCGTCGTCTTCAAGATAACCTTCTGACATAGAAGCATTACCATGAGAACAACGGTCGTTCATTGCGAAGAACTCACCGCCATTGTTGAAGACTGCAAGCGCTTCGATACCGTTCACGCCGCAATCCACTTTCAATGCTTCGCCTTCGTCTAATTCGTCAACTTGGCAAACAAAAATCTTATTCATTAGAAGAACACGCTCAGGTTATGTGAGTTATAAGTCACCTGATCAAGGGTGATCTTACGATTGAAGATCTCAAAGCCTTGAGCAGTATCGACTTTACGGATTTTGTCGTGACGCTTACCACAGTAGATGGTGACATCTTTTTCTTTCTGGGTGCGGTACAACAGGTAAGTCACGTAAACGTCGTATTCGCCTTCAACTTCCGTTGGCTCAACAATGATGTTAGACACCATGTGAGTGGTACGTGAAGGAGGTTCTTCGGCCCATGCCATACCTGTCTCAAGACGGGCAACACGGCGTTCCAGCAAATCTTTGGTATCGTTAAATACCCAAGTTGTAGGTGGCTCGATCGAACGGCGACGGTCACGTGTTTGAGCGTTTGGTGTGGTACGCAGTGTGTAAGAAATATCTTCTGACAGCACAGCTAACCAATCGCGGAATTTCCAGTCGTCAAGCAATTTTGCTTCACGATAGAGGAACTGACTAATTTGATGTTGAAGTTCTAAACTGATCTGACTCATTTCATAAGCTCCTTCTCATATTCGTCAGCTGCTTTTTCCACGTCTTCCCATTTTTCATGGATCAATAAATCTGCCCAGCGGCGATACATGCCACGTGCTGCAGTTTCAGAGAAAATATAGTTGGTGATACCCGGGATACCATCTTCACGAACTTTCTCGTTGCCTTTACCCATTTCCATAATCAACTGGTTCTTACGCGCTTTATAACCACGTAAAACTTTTTGGATTTCGATCCAGTTTTCAGAGTCATCTTGCTCTAGGAAACCAGCAGGACCGAAGGCACGCGTTGCAGAACGTTCAAATGCTTCTTTCACTTCTTGAGAAGCTTCAGCATCGGCAATACAGAATGCCCAAACTTCAGTTTTGTTAGGACCACGTGGGTGCCATACGCGAAGTGTTGCAGTACCGTTCAACCAAGACAATGTTGGGAACATGGTGTTGTGACCTGCAAGACGCAGCGCACGAACTTCACCAAGACGTTCCTTCACTTCTTCGTAAGTTTCACGGAAGTAATTCGCCACTTCACCATCAACCCATACGTTAGCGTCTGGTTTTTCTGTGAAGAAGAAGCCTGAACCGTGACCACGTGAACCGTACTGGATCGCGTCTTTGGCAGTTTCCCAAACTGGGCGGGCAGTTTGTGCAGCACCTAATTTCTTGGTTGAATCATCATCTGGTTTTGCACCCAACACCTGAATTGCAGATGCGTGAGAGAACAATGCGTGATATTGGTCAGATGCGAACTGTTCAGCTGCAAATTTCCAGTTACACTCGATTTCCCATTTGTGCACACCACCGATGATTTCAGTACCACCCGGACGACGGTCTAATACGCCATCGAGGTACCAAGCGATATCACCCATGTATTCTTCTAGATCTGGAGTCGTTTCATCCCAGCATCCGAAGATTAAGCCTTTATAAGATTTAACACGGTTAACTTCTACCAGACCCCATTGCTCTTTGCATGCGCCTTGCGGGAAAGCACGCTCTTCAAGCGGGATGTCTTTTAAAGAACCATCAATACCGTAAGACCAGCCGTGGTATGGGCAAGTGAATGCACGCGTATTACCACAGTCCGCGAAGCTCACACGCATAGAGCGGTGACGGCATTGGTTTAAGAATGCTTTGATTGAACCGTCTTTTTGACGTGCCACAATAATTGGATCTTCGCCCATGTAGGTATTGAAGAAGTCACCAGCCTTAGGAATCTGGCTTTCATGGCAAAGGAACAACCAGGTACGACCGAACACACGTTCAAGTTCTAGTTCGTATAGATCTGGATCTGTATAGATCGACGGCGAGATACGTCCATTTTGTGCATCGACTAAAGCGTCGATTTCGCGCACATCAATTTTTCCACTCATGAAAAGCTCTCCTGTGACCAGTAACGGCACAAAGTAAATAGACTCAACTTTTCAGCGATAATGGATTTTTAGCCAGTTTTGGTGAAATATTTTTTTTGTTTCAATTAAGATATTTTATGGATTATTTAAAACTGTGCTTTATATATTTAAACACTAATAGAAAATGCAAGATCATTTATTTTCTAAATGGCAGAATAATCTTCACCTCATAGTTGTTTATAGATTATACTGCTACAAAAATATAGTAAGACATTTTTTGGATTACTCTTTTGGACGAGTTATATGGAATTACGACACCTACGCTATTTTATCACCGTTGCAGAAGAACTTAACTTCAGTAAGGCTGCACTAAAGCTTTATACCGCCCAGCCCTCTTTAAGCCAGCAAATTAAAGACCTGGAAGAAGATGTCGGGGTAAAACTGCTTTATCGTACCAAACGTAAGGTTGAGCTGACTGAAGAAGGTGCCGTATTTCTCGAACAGGCCCGCTTAACCCTGGCACAGGCAGATAAAGCCGTTGCCATGGCACGCCATGTGTCTCAAGCCAAACAGCAAATGCTGCGTATAGGCTTCGTTCCGGTGGCGGAAATGAAAATTTTCCCTTATGTGTTGCCGAATTTGCGCGTGCAAAACCCTGATTTAAAAATTGATTTGCTCAGTTTAAACAACAATGAACAAATGAAGTTGCTGAAAAAAGGCGAGCTCGATATCACCTTTACCCGACACAACTTTAATAGCGATGAAATTGAAAGTTTATTCGTACTGCGCGAGCCATTGATCTTTATTTTGCCAGAAAATCATCCTTTGGCTAAATATGAGCGTATTCCAGTTAAAGAATTGAATGGTATAGATTTTATTATTCCCGCTGCGGAACAGTCTTTAACGCTGCATAATGCCATTATGGATTTTGCCCATGCTAATGGCATTGAATTCAATATTGTGCAAAAAGCCGATAATATCCTGTTTAACATCAACTCTGTAGGGATGGGCCTAGGCTGTACCATTCTGCCGGGTTATGTCGCTCCGCTCACCATGAACAATACCGTGATTCGTGCCTTAGATGTGGAACTGCCCTACCTCGACCTGTATGTGAGTTACCATAAAAACAGCAGTTCTGGGGCAGTGAAAAAATTTATTGAATTACTGACCCATGTGTTTTATCTGAACATTAATCGCGGTTAATTAATTTTTTACACTTTTGCGCTGAATTAAAGCCACCATTATTTTGCTAATAAATAATGGGGCTTTTTTTTATTTCAATTTGTGTATTTTTAAACCCGCTTAGACTTAAGTCTTACTCATTTTTCATATCATCAACACGGCATTAATAGGAAATAACTCATAACTTTTCTTTTAAGGACTTATAATCAATATTTCATCAGCAAAAAATTACAACTTAAGTCTAATAAATTCTTCACAGGCTTTTTAAAATTTACAAAACAAAAACAACCATAAAGGAGATGATAACCATGCAGCTACTGCTCCGTATAAAAACAGGGATTCGGCACCATCTTCATTTCTTCCTGATCTTTCCTTTTATTGCGGTACTTTATGCCGCTTTTCAGTTCATGACCGCATGGAGCTGGTCGACCTGTCTTTTAATGAGCTGGAATCTTGCTGTTTATACTTATTTATTGCTTACCCTCAAAAAACTCTGGCATGTTGACCATGCTCATATCCTGCAACGTGCGGAACAACAGGATGCCAGTAAATGGCTGATTCTTTTTCTGGTGATCCTCACTTTAATTATTTGTTTCATCGCGATTATTATTGAAGTGAATAATTTGCCTAGCAATACTGCGATTCGAACGGGTCATTTAATTTTATCCATGCTGACCATTACTTCAGCCTGGTTCCTGATACATACAATTTTTGCGATTCATTATGCGCATGACTTTTATTTGGCATTAGACCAGAATAATGAAGGTGGACTGGATTTTCCGAAAACCCCTAAGCCGACTTATCCCGACTTTTTATATTTTAGTTATATCGTGGGTACTTCTGCACAAACTGCAGATGTATCCGTTAGCCACTCCAAAATGCGGGTACTAAATACCTTGCACTTGCTTCTGGCTTACGGATTTAACACGACTATTCTGGCCATCATTATCAATGTGGCAGCAAACTTTATTAGCCCCTAAATATATTCATAAAAATATGCTCATAAAAAAGGATGACCGAAGTCATCCTTTTTTATCTTTAACAGCTGTGATTAAACACCACGAGCAGTTAAGTAGTCTTTAATGACAGTATTGAACTCTTCAGCTTTTTCCACTTGAGACCAGTGGCCACATTGGCTGAAAATGTGCGCATCAGCATTCGGTACAGTGTTTAAAATGTCCCAAGTACGTGAAACTGGAATGACCACGTCCTGTACACCGTGAATCAACAATACTGGTACAGTAATGCCTTTCATTTTTTCGAAATCAAGCGGGAATTCGAAACGGTCACGGTCACGTGCGCCCACTACGTCCATCAAACGATTCGATGCATAGTCATTTGCAGCAGAAGCATAACGTACTTTCACCAATTCGTCGGTGATCAGGTCTTTGTTCACCACGAACATAGACAATGTTTTCTTGATGCCTTCTTCAGTCAATACCGGGTTGGCATGCGCTTTAAGTGCTGCAGTCTGTTTAGCACCGCCAGTACCCATAGACACAATACCCAATACACGTTCAGGGTAATCAAGTACCATTTGGAATGCCAACCAGCCGCCCAATGAATTACCAACCAACCAGGTTTTTTCAATGCCAAGTGCATCTAAAGTACGCACCGCATGGTCTACCCAGGCACGGATACCATAAGCAGTATTTGGTGCAACTACAGTTTGACCATAACCAATGGTGTCGATGGCGATACAACGTGCCTGCTCACCAATTTGCGGCAAGTTTAACCACCAGTTTGCCGCAGCAGATACACCAGTACCTGAACCGTGCAAAAACAGAATAGGCGTACCTTCACCCACTTCGTGATAGTGAGTCAACTCACCTTCTGCAGTTTCAATCCATTTGTCTTCTAAGCCAAAGAATGGATCTGTTGTATATTCAGGGATTTGAACAGTGCTCATACATACTCCTCGTACAGTCTTTAGCTTGCGTTTCCATCTTGATTCAGAATTTAACGTCAAGTTGACTCGGTGAAATTTACTTTTTTACCGCCTTATATTACCTGTTCAAACCGGTCAAACTGATACAAATTTACGATCAAATGCTATAAAAAAACGATAATTTAACTATTTGTTTTTAAAAACTTTATTAAAGACAAAACCCTTATTTTTATTAAGGCATTTAATAAAAAAATAGCTTTCTACATAGCAAAAAAAAAGCGACTTATTTAAAGTCGCTTTTTTATTACACCGCTTAATTAGAACTTATAAGTATAAGTCGTTGCTACACGGTACTCTTGCAAGTCTGATTTCCAGTCAAAATCGGTATCAATATACATGGCCTGGAAGCCTAAACCTTTCAGTTTACCCTCTGGTACAGTGTAATTAAGGATCAAATTCAGCTCATCCGATTTCTGATCTTTCAAGGTTCCTGCCTGGGTTTTCACCTCAGCACCTGAACCAGTGAAGTACACTGCCGTAGCATTTAAGCCTTTGGCACCCAATCCAGAGAAGTCATAAACATAGGTGAAGCCCCATGATTTTTCATTGGTATTGGTAAAGGTTGCGACACCCCAGTTCACCAGGTAAGGTTGTGGTACCCAGCCCCCCAATGTTGGGAACGGAGAATCACCAAACATTTGCTGGTAGCCCAAACCAACAGTATGTGCGCCATAATTGACTTTAGCACCTACAGACAACGCCTGGTTATCAATATCACCATACAACTTGTCGCCTGACTCCGAATTATCAAAGTAACGGATATGGCTGTCTAACTTGGCTTTTTCACCCAGCTTGGTTTTGTAACTGGTACCGATATAATGCTGCTGGTAAATATCTTCAACATCTGCATACCAATAGCTGCCGCCAATTTCCGGAGTAAACTGGTGATCAACACCCGCAATCAACATTCCATCAGAAGCTTCACCATTATCGTAATACTTTTTACCCTTAGCAGGTGCAAACAAGGTTAAGTCACGGAACTGGTTGTCATAACGGTTATTGATCTTATCAATATAAGCCACAGTCAGTTTGGTGTCTTTAATCTCTTTAGACTCTAACCATGCACCGCTATAAGTCGTCAATAACTGACGTGATGGATCAAATACCAGTACTGGAGATACTGGTAATAACTCACCGACTTTTAATTCAGTTTGTGAAACTTTGGCTTTTAAGGTTGCCCCTACTTTACCAAAATTATCTTTCGACTCTTGACCATCATGTGGCAAAACCCAGTCCGGATTTTTATCACGGCCATTCAATTTAAATGCGTGCTGCACCAAAAGGTCTGCACCCACTTGAATACCGCCACCGATGTCCTGATAACCTGATTTGGCATCTAGTGTGATGCCTTGAGACCAAGAACCCCAGTTGTTTTGCGGAAGATCCGCATACTGACGGTCTAAATAAAAGTTTTTAAATTTTAATTGGACATTACTGTCGTCAACAAAATCTGCATTCGATGCAGTTGTTCCTAAAGTTGCTGTCGCAGCAAGCATTGCTATCCATAAGTTTTGACGACGCATGGCTGAATTCCCTAGTAATCAAATTAAGCTATGGCGCCATCATGCTAAACAATCACAAAAAACGAAATCCGACCAGAGTATTAAGATTTATTGCCTTTATGGCTATTTCTGCTTGTTTTTATTTTAAAGACTCAGGTCACGTTAAGAACTTTAAACAATAAGTCATTTTATCTTCCTTTCATTTCATTTTTGTTAAACCTTTGTTTCAGTGTTTATTTTAAAAGAATTTAGGCTTTTTGAGCGCAAAAAAAAATTGATTAATCGCTTTTAAGTTTAACCCAGAACTAAAGCCACTTAAATAATTGATTATATTAATATAACCATCCTATGATATGATATTTTTTATCTATAAACTCAAGTGTAAAATCAAGGTCTAGCCATAAAAAAAAGCGCCCTTTCGGACGCTTTTTCGTTTCAACTTAAAACAGATTAAGCATTGGCTTCTTTGGCTTTAGACATGGTCAATGCCAAATCTTCAATCATGTCTTCCTGACCACCTACAGTACCACGGCGACCCAGTTCCATCAGGATTTCACGCGCAGACACGCCATATTTCGCTTCAGCACGTTTCGCAAATAACAGGAACGAAGAATAAACACCGGCATAACCTAAAGTTGCTGCATCACGGTCAGCACGGATCTGATGTGTCATCATTGGAATGATTAAATCTTCGGCAACATCTTGAACTTTAAACAAGTCCACACCTGTTTCCATTTGCATACGGTTGGCAACCGCAACAAACAATTCAAGTGGAGTATTACCTGCACCTGCACCCAGACCGGCAGAAGCTAAATCGACACGCGTTGCACCAGCTTGAACCGCTGAAACAGAGTTCGCAACACCCATACCCAGGTTATGGTGACCATGGAAACCGATTTCGATTTCTGAAGCCAAGTTGGCACGTAAAATACCTACACGGTCAGTCACGTCTTGAGGCAACATATAACCAGCAGAGTCAGTTACATAAATACAGTTTGCACCGTATGACACCATTTTATTGGCTTCTTCCAAAAGTTTTTCAGGAGTTGCCATGTGCGCCATCATCAAGAAGCCCACAGTGTCCATACCAAGTTTACGTGCAGCAGTAATGTGCTGTTCAGAAACGTCAGCTTCAGTTGAGTGAGTTGCAACACGAATGGTTGCTACACCAACATCATGTGCCATTTTCAAATGGTCAACCGTACCAATACCAGGCAATAGAAGTGCAGATACTTTGGCCTGTTTCAGGTTTGGAATTACCGCTTTTAGGTATTCTTCATCGGTTGCTGCTGCAAAACCGTAGTTCACAGAGTTACCGCCTAAGCCGTCACCATGTGTTACTTCGATTAAAGGTACACCTGCATCATCCAAAGCAGTTGCAATGGCAACCATTTGTTCAGGTGTAGTTTGATGGCGCATAGGATGCATACCATCACGTAAAGTCATATCATTAATAATAATCTTAGACATTTTGGTATTCCTTAAGCTTCAGCAGTGTTTAATACGCGTTCTGCAAACATTTCTGCAGTACGTGCAGCCGCTGCAGTCATAATGTCGAGGTTACCGGCATATTTAGGCAGGTAATCACCCAGGCCTTCAACTTCCAGGAAGATGGATACACGGTTTCCGTCAAATACAGGACCATTGACCAGTTTGTAACCTGGAACGTATTTTTGAACTTCTTTGATCATCGCATGCACTGATTCAGTGATTGCAGCCTGATCTGGCTCGCCTTCAACTAGGCAGTGAACCGTGTCACGCATCATCAATGGTGGCTCAGCTGGGTTAATAATGATGATCGCTTTACCCGCTTTTGCACCACCGACTTTTTCAATCGCACCGGCAGTGGTACGGGTAAATTCGTCAATGTTTTTACGTGTACCTGGACCTACAGATTTAGTCGATACAGTGGCAATGATTTCACCATATTCAACCGGTTGAACACGTGAGATTGCGGCAACCATAGGAATAGTCGCCTGACCGCCACAAGTCACCATGTTCACGTTTGGTAATTCACCCTCTTCAAGCAAAGCTTCAAGATTTACCGGTGGTACGCAGTAAGGACCTATTGCCGCTGGGGTTAAGTCAATCATCAACACGCCAAGTTCGTTTAACTTACGGCTGTTTTCTGCGTGAACGTATGCAGAAGTTGCATCGAATGCAATTTTGATTTCGTCAGCTTCAACGTGTGGCAATAAACCGTCCACGCCTTCAGCCGTGGTTTTTAAACCCATTTTCGCAGCACGTGCCAAACCTTCAGAAGTCGGGTCAATACCCACCATCCAAACTGGCTCTAAAAATTCACTGCGTTGTAATTTATACAGCAAGTCAGTACCAATATTACCTGGACCGATCAATGCACATTTAATCTTTTTCATGAACAATTTCTCTTAAAAACGCTCTTAAAATCTGGACTTATTCAGCAGCGAATGCAGCAGTTACAGAACCAAAACCTTCAATTTCAACCTGGAATTCGTCACCCGGGTTGGCTACAACCATAGGACCCAGCGCACCGGTTAAAATGATGTCACCGGCAAGCAGCGGACGGCCACGGCGTACCATTTCATCCGCCAGCCAAACAGCGGCATTTAATGGATTAGCAAGACAGGCTTTACCCACACCAGTCGATACCACTTCGCCAGCACGGGTCATAGTCATTTTGCAGTTCACAAGATCAAGATTTTCCAGTTTCACAGGACGTGAACCCAGAACATAAGCCGCAGAAGATGCGTTATCTGCAACAGTATCGATCAATGAAATTTTCCAGTTTTCGATACGGCTATCGACCACTTCTACAGCAGGCAGTGCATATTCAGTTGCACTGATAATGTCTGCATAAGTGTGTTTTTCTTGAGTTAAATCTTTATTGATGATTAACGCGATTTCCGCTTCAACTTTCGGTTGAATCAACAGACCCGCAGGAATGGCTTCGCCATCACCATAAGCCATGTCAGCAAACAACATACCGAAGTCCGGTTGGTCTACGCCCAGCTGCGCTTGCACAACTTTAGAGGTTAAACCGATTTTACGACCGGTTAAACGGCGGCCTTCAGCCTCTGCACGTTTGGTATTTACTTCCTGAACTGCGTATGCAATATCCACATCAGCACTTTCACCGCCAAGTTGCGGGCGAACAGGTGCGATCGCAGTTTTTGATAATTCAGCGTCACGTAATGCTTGCGCAACTGATTCAACAACAGCAGAATTCGACATCAATGTTTCCTTAAACTGCAAAAATTGGACTTATACCGTTATCGATGGAAATGGAATGAACAACGAGAAAAAATCTGTGAACTGATCAAAGCCATCAGCAAAGGGGTGCTGCCCATCTTGGCAAACGCGTATATATAAACAGTTTTAGAATCGGAAAATTGCGCTTTTTATGCCAATACTTATTTTATTTATGACAATAGCTAATTCCTATAAATTAACTTGGTTTTATTTTTAAAAAACAGGCATATGAACAAAATATTAAAAAATGCTTTCTTGCATCTGCTGCGAGGTAAATTGCCAGATTCATAAAACAACCATCAATCTACGACTAAAAGACTAGATACTTTGCCTGTTTTTAGTACAAACCTTTTTTTATTAAATCATGAGTTCTAAAAAGACCAATTAAAAATCAATATCTTATATTTTAATTATCAATCAGTTTTATCTTCAGCTCATATGCGGCCGATTAACTTCGCAGTCCACAATTCTGTTCCATCGCGGTACTTTTTCGATATCAAGGTGGATCTGCATACATGCCAATAGAGCCTTATGGCAGTTAAACTTTTGAGTACCAGACATCAGCAGATCAAATGAAATAAAGATAAAAAAAGAGGATTTAAAATCCTCCTATTTTAACCCATCATCCTGGAATTAAACCGCCTGTTTTAAATTCACATGCTTTAATAAAAGCTGATGCAAATCGGCAACATCCTCTGCAATGGCTAGCGGATTATAGTGGGCAAGGACTTCAGGCGTATGCACACCATAACTTACCCCTATACGCGGCATGGCAATATTTTGTGCCATTTCCAGATCATAAGAGGTATCACCCACCATAATGGCATTTTCAACACTGATGCCCGTGACCTGTAAAATTTCAGTCAACATTAAAGGATCAGGTTTGGATTTGGTTTCACTGGCTGCACGGGTCACATCAAACAGGTCATCACTGGCTGTTTGATGAAGTACACGGTCTAAACCTTTACGGCTTTTTCCTGTCGCCACAGCAAGTTTCACCTCTTGTGCCTTTAGATCCTGCAACATAACCGAAACCCCTTCAAACCAGGCATCTCCTTTGGAGTTTTCCACATAGTGAGTGGCATAGCACTGCAAAATCTCATGATGTAATTCAGGCACTTCAGGAAACAAGACTTGCGCCACTTCCGGTAAACCCAGACCAATAATGCTTTTTGCAGCAGCTTCTGTCAGCGGCTGCTCGAACTGCTGTGCCGCAAACTGTAGGCTCGCAACAATCTGACCGACTGAATTAAATAGCGTTCCATCCCAGTCAAAAATGATGAGTTCTACAGGTGTGTTCATGTTTGAGTTCCAATATTTGGTTCAGTTTTTTAATTTACTTCACTCTTATTTTTTCAAAGAAGAGCTTTATTTCGAATTCATATAATTTTTGAATTAACGAAATATTCCCTCTCCTTCCAGGAGATGAGGAATATATTCCGCAAGGGAGAGGTTAAAGTAATTCATAACCACGGTTAGCCTCAATAACTGACTTTTTCCGTGTAGGTATTACTTACTTTTCAAGGATGAAAAGTAACAAAAATCCTTTGTTACTCTGATGGAACATCCCTGTACCACAGAGTAACGGCGACATCCATGTCGCCTTTCGCTTAACTCTCTACATATTAAATTCGAATCTCTCCTAACCCCTCTTTCTTAAAGAGGAGAATTTCCAATTACAAGAAATTAGAGATCAATCAAGAAGACTCTTTATCTTTCTTCTGCGCTCTTAACTGCGCCACCAAACTCTGCATATCTTCAGGTAATGGCGCTTCAATGGTCGGATAACCCGGAATTTCCAGTCGCATCGCATGCAAACACAAACGACGTGGCTTCGGCCCGTTATATTCGGTTTCATGACCATATTTTTCATCACCAATTAAAGGGTGACCAATACTTAAACCATGGACACGAATCTGATGGGTACGACCAGAAAGTGGTGAAGCATACACCAGTGTGCCATGCATGAAACGCTCTGCCACATTCCATTGAGTTTTACTGTCTTTACCCTCTTTAGACACACGAACCCGGCGCTCGCCATTGGCCAGCTCATAGCGATGCAAAGGTGCATCAATTAGCTGTTTATCCAGACTGACCTGCCCTTTAACAATTGCAGCATAGGTCTTTTTAATTTTGTGTTCACGCAGTAAATCTTGCAGTGTTTTTAAGGTGCTGCGTTTTTTACTGATCATCACCAGGCCAGAAGTGTCACGGTCAATACGGTGAATCAGTTCCAGATATTTCTTGCCGGTTGCAGCACGCAGACCTTCAATCAAGCCATAAGCCACACCACTGCCGCCATGCACGGCAATCCCTGAAGGTTTGTTTATCACCATCAGGCCTTCATCTTCATACACCACTCGACTGAGCAGGCTTTGAGCCACTTTATCCGATACTGGTGCCGCCGTTTCATCTTTTTGCTCATAACGAATCGGCGCAACGCGAATCTGGTCACCAATATTTAGCTTGGTTTCTGCCTTGATGCGCTTTTTATTGACCCGAACCTGTCCTTCACGGATTAAACGATAAATCCGACTTTTAGGCACACCTTTCAGTCTGGAAAATAAAAAATTATCGATACGTTGACCTAATTGATGCTCGTCCACTTCAAACCAGGTGACACTTTGCCATTCTTGCGTAGAATTCATACAGTTACGATGACCCAAAAAATACTAAAATTGATTAAAAACTGATCACTTAGGCTATGCTTTACACAAGAAACATAAGCTTAGCCCATAGGCAGATGATGCAAGGTTTGATATAGTCAGCGCACGGATACCACCGTTAGTGTGAAAAAATTTAATTCCTTCAATATTTTTGAAGCTCAAAATTAAATTTCACAATTCACATTAAACACGGAAAGGTCCCTAAAGAATATGCCGACGCCGAAGGCTTATTATATCGGCAAAAAAGCAAACTGTTGCGTTTAATTGTACTTCGTACATAAATCAGTTTGCCCTAAAAAATATGTCGCCAACGTTAAGTTGGTTTTTAAACGTAAACTGATACACATCAGATTAGTCGCACCCTGAAGTTGTATTCAGGCTATAACGTTGATGCATTGGATCTGCACATAAAGCAACGATACGATGATAATTCCGTATCAAGACGCCCGATCATGAATTAATGAAGGGACGGTCTTCAAGCTACGTGACAGTGAAAGTTACTCACATCTAATGCACCGTTAGACCGCCAGTGAATCGTTCAGGTGACTTTAATCGTTTATAAGATTGAAGCCGTATTGCCATCTTCAATACGTGAATCAAAAACCGAAGCCCAAAAAAAGGCCGGTAAAAAAGCTCAGACCACAATTGCGTCATTTTGAGATCTGGGTGTTGATCCGTAATGTGTGATGTTCGCTACGTGTATAGCGATGTTTTGGTGTGTATCACTATTAGGTGTTACACCCATGAAACGTATGTTGATTAATGCAACACATGCCGAAGAGATTCGCGTTGCACTTGTCACTGGTCAGCGTCTTTACGATTTCGATCTAGAAAATCGTACCCGTGAACAAAAAAAATCCAATATCTATAAAGGTCACGTGACTCGCGTTGAACCTTCTTTAGAAGCTGTTTTTGTAGAGTATGGTGCAGGCCGTCAGGGCTTCCTGTCTATGCGTGAAATCGCAAACTCTTACTACAAGGCAGATCCTCGCCAAACTTCAAATATCCGCGAATTGATCACTGAAGGTACCGAACTTTTAGTACAAGTGGAAAAAGAAGAGCGTGGCAATAAAGGCGCTGCCCTGTCTACATTTATTTCGCTTGCTGGCCGTTATTTGGTGCTTATGCCAAATAATCCGAAAGGTGGCGGTATCAGCCGTCAAATTTCCGGTTCAGTTCGTGACGAATTGAAAGAAATGTTGGCCTCACTGAATATTCCTCGTGGCATGAGTGTGATTGTTCGTACTGCGGGTATTGGTCGCTCTCAAGAAGAATTGCAACTTGATTTGCAACACTTAATGGACCTTTGGGCACAAATCCAAAACACGGCTGGTTCTGGTCCATCACCAATGCTGGTACATCAAGAAGCCGGTGTGGTAACACGTGCAATTCGTGATTACTTACGTGATGATGTTGCAGAAATCCTGATTGACTCTGAACAAGCCTATAACGAAGCGTATAACTTCGTGAAAGCGGTTATGCCACGTCAAATCGACAAGTTAAAAACCTATACTTTAAATGAGCCTTTATTTGCTCATTTCGGTATTGAAAGTCAAATCCAGACTGCCTATGAACGTGAAGTAAAACTTCCTTCTGGCGGTTCAATCGTGATTGACCAGACTGAAGCTTTGGTGTCTATCGACATTAACTCGGCTAAATCGACTCGTGGTCACGACGTTGAAGACACCGCCTTAAATACCAACCTGGAAGCAGCCGAAGAAATTGCACGTCAACTGCGTTTACGTGATATCGGTGGCCTGGTGGTAATCGACTTCATCGACATGACCAAAGACCGCAACCAGCGCATGGTTGAAGCCAAACTTCGTGAAGCGACCCAAAGCGACCGCGCCCGTATCCAATTCGGTCAATTGTCCCGTTTTGGTTTAATGGAAATGAGCCGTCAACGCTTACGCCCATCGCTTGAAGAAGCAACCGGTTACGTATGCCCACGCTGTCATGGTACAGGTATGGTGCGTGATTTACGTTCTCTTTCCCTTTCGATCATGCGTAAAGTGGAAGAAATTGCACTGCGCGAACGTCATGGTGAAGTTCAGGTCGAAGTTCCGGTTGAAATCGCAGCATTCATGTTGAATGAAAAGCGTCATACTTTGGTGTATTTAGAACAAACTTCAAATGTCCGTGTAACCGTGTTGCCACATCCGCACCTGGAAACACCGCATTACGAAATCACTTATAATGCTGAAGGTTTTGCACCAACCAGCTATGAACGTACCGAAGCAACACGTTCAAGCGAAAAAGAGTTGGGTTATGAATCTTCTGAATGGCATTTGGAAGGTGAGCAACAAGCTCAAGCTGCTGCGCAGGCACCTGCTCAGCAACAGGCTAAAAACCAAAACAACAAGCCACAACGTCGTCCACAACAAGTAGCTCAAGAAGTACAGCAATCACAACCAGCTCAAGTTGCGCCTGCTGCTCAAGCTTCATCCAGCCCATGTGCATGGCTAGAAAACCTGTTTGTGCAAAAGCAAGCTAAAACAGTTGATCAAGCACGTACTGCAAACAATGCTGCTGCTGCCATTGAACAAATGGTCAATGGTGGTGCGGTCAGCCGTGGTCAATTCGGTCAGGTTGTAACATCTGCGCCTACTCAGAGCGCACCCCCGGTTGCCACTGCAAACAACAATGCTTACTTATCGCCAACTGCGCCTGTAACACAAAAACAGGAACAGCATGAAGTTGCAGATAAATATTCTGATAAAGAAGAAAAATCGCAACGTCACAACAAAAAGCGTAATAAGCCTAAAGAGCAACGGGAACAAACTCAGCACGACAATCAGCAAAACCAAGTGCATGAAGAAATTGTTCAGGTTTCTCGTCATGAGCAGCGCCAAGAGCAACGTCCCGAACAGCGCCAGGATTCACGTGAAAACAAGCGCCCGACTCGACGTCAACACGCTGAACAGCAAAACACTGATCAACAAGCAGAGCAAAATGCTGTGCCACGTCGTGACCGTCGTAACCAGCAACGTCCTGAACGCCCAAATCGCCACCGCGATCAAAGCGTATTGAACGAACAGCCAGCACAACAAGCTGCACCTGCTGCAGTAGTGAATGAACAGCAACCTAAAGTCGAAGTGATTGATACACCTCGCCAGGATGTTCTTCCAACAGCATTGGTGATCAATATCGATCAGGCAAAAAGTGAAATTGTTGCATTAAATTCAACTCCTGTAGTTGAAGCGCCAATTGCACAATCTGCACCTGAAGCTGTTGAAGCCCCAGCACCTGTTACTGAGAAACCAGTGGTCGCGAAGGAAGAAAAAACTGCTGCTGCAACTGAAACTCATGAGCCGCAAAAACCACGTTCTGCAGAAAAACGTGCCAGCAACGATCCGCGTATGCATCGTCGCCAAAAACGTGAAGCTCAGGCAAAACAAGCTCAGGCACCAAAGTTAAGCCCTTCTCAGGTTCCAACTTTGGGTCAATACACGGTGGGCAGCCTCATTCGCCATGTATATGGTGAAGATTGTTCAGTATTGATTGAACAGTTTGGTTTAATTCCAACCTTCAACCGTGCCTTGGTAAAATTTACCGAGCAATATGCCGAGACCATCAGCCAACAGGCAACTGAAGCGCAAGCACCAGTACAGCCTGTGACTCGTGATGTGGCATTAACCAAAGCAGCACCTGAAGCAGAACCCGCACCCGTGCTGGACTTAACGCCGCCAACACCGGTATCTGACAAGCGTGTGGCAAATGATCCACGTGAACGTCGCCGTTTGGCAAAACAGGCTGCAGAACAAGCTTTAGAGCAAGCAAAGCAGGCACATAGCGAACCTGAAGTGACTCCTGCGGAAGCTGTTCCAGCCGAAGTTACTCCTGTCATAGAAGCCGAAACAGTGACAGCCGAAGTGGCTGAGCCTGTAGTGACTGAAGCGGTTGCTGAAACTGCTGCAGAAACAATAGCTGCTCCAGTAGAAACTGAACAGGCAGCAAAACCGGTACAAGCTGAATTGGCGGTAGAAGCTGCTCAGGATGTACCAACTGAGCTTGAGCCTAAAGCAGAAGCTGAAAAAACCGAAGGTGAAGACGCTGACAAACCTGTCCGTCCTCGTCGCCCTCGCGGTCGTCCACCAAAGAAAGCAACGCCTGCAAATGAGTCATAATTAGTCACATAATTAGCTCTAATGCAGCGAAATAAAAAAACCTAGTCATTCCGGTGACTAGGTTTTTTTTGATACTTTTATCGGATTAGGTTGATTGCACTAGATTGAAACGGCTAAAAGACAAGAGTACAAATGACTGCTAGCGTATTGCGAACAAATAAACTGTATTGGATTACGAAAAATAAATAGGATTCATATGAACCATACCACACCGAGCGATCTTATTGGTATTGCGGATGTCGCAGCAAAATTACCTAAATTTATGAGCAAAGTCCCTCACCTGTTGAGTGGTCTCAAACAAGCCTATTTGCGTACCTCCAATACTCCTGCAGGCTTAGGGATTGCCTTTGAAAAAGCGGTAAAACGCAATCCGCACGGCATGGCTTTATTATTTGAAGACCAGAAATTCAGCTATCAAGAACTGAATGCATGGGCCAACCAGATTGGACACTTTTATCTATCCATCGGTGCCTGCAGAGGTGATGTGATTGCGGTGATGGTGGAAAACCGTCCTGAACTGGTGGCCACAGTTATTGCCCTGGCAAAAATTGGGGTGACAGCTGCATTAGTCAATACCTCACAAACAGGTAAAGCCCTGACCCACAGTATCAATCTGGTTAAACCAATTGCCATCATTGTCGGTGAAGAATGCCGTAATGCTGTTGAAGAAGTCCGTCAGGATTTACAGCTCCAAGCAGACCGTTTTCATTGGTTCGCCGATCAAGCCACACAAAAGGATGCAGGCAAAACCCCTCAAGCCTGGGCCAATCTTGCAGAAAAAGTGGATCAATTTCCCAAATTCAACACCCCAACCACAAACACTATTCAAGGTAAAGATGGTCTATTTTACATCTACACCTCGGGCACTACGGGCCTGCCTAAAGCGGTTATTTTCACGCATAGCCGCTGGACACTGGCCTATGGTACCTATGGACATGTGCTGGATTTAAAATCTGATGATGTGATGTACTGCACCCTGCCACTGTATCATGCCACCGGTATTGTGGTGTGCTGGTGTGGCGTGATTGCCGGCAGTGCCACTTTGGCATTGCGTCGTAAATATTCGACCTCTTCCTTCTGGAAAGATGTGCAAAAATTTGATGCTTCTGCCATCGGTTATGTCGGTGAACTCTGCCGTTACTTAATGGATGCCCCGGTGTCTGAACTGGAAAAAGGCCACCGTGTCACCAAAATGATTGGTAATGGCATGCGCCCGAATATCTGGGACAAATTCAAAGAGCGCTTTGGCATTGAAGAAGTGCTGGAGCTGTATGCGTCCAGTGAAGGTAATGTCGGTTTTAGTAACGTGTTTAACTTTGACAACACGGTTGGCTTCTCTCCAACGCCTTATGCCATTATTGAATTTGATAAAGAAAACAATCAGCCCGTGAAAGATGACAAAGGCTGGTGTAAAAAGGTGAAAAAAGGCGAAGTCGGCTTACTGGTAGGTAAAATTACCCGCCGCTCCCCTTTTGATGGCTATACCGATCCGGAAAAAAACAAAGCCGTAATTATGAAAGATGTGTTTAAACATGGCGATGCATTCTTTAATACCGGTGATCTGGTACGCGATATCGGTTTCCGTCATGCCCAGTTCGTAGACCGTCTGGGTGATACTTTCCGCTGGAAAGGCGAAAATGTTTCTACCAGCGAAGTTGAAAATGCGGTCAGTGAATATGAAAAAATTGCTGAAGCGGTGGTTTATGGGGTGGAAATTCCGCATACCAATGGTCGTGCCGGTATGGCAGCCATCACCTTGAGCGATGGCGCAGAATTAACTGCACAAGACTTAAAGCAAATGGCAAGCGAGTTTAAAAAATGTTTGCCGGCTTATGCTGTTCCGGTATTTTTACGCATTCAAGCTCAGGTCGAAACTACGGGTACTTTTAAATATCAAAAGAACAAGCTCAAAGAACAGGCTTTTGATCCTAACAAGACCGATGAACGTCTGCTGGTTTTACTCCCGAATGCCAGCGAATATTGTGATTTAACCGCGGAAATATTCAGCAATATTCAAGCCTATAAATACCGTTTCTAATTTCTGAACAGGTGTTTTTTAACAAGATTAAGCAAATTTGTTGTATTTATAATCAAACATCAACAAGTTTGCTAATTTTTACTTGCGCTCGTTTGATATCTTGCTACAATACGCTCCATCAAAACAAAGTGGTGTTTAGAAAGCCTTTATTTTCTTGCACTGCACATTCAGACAAGTGCTGAATGTTGGTTCAGGGTCGTTAGCTCAGCTGGTAGAGCAGCGGACTTTTAATCCGTTGGTCCCGCGTTCGAATCGCGGACGACCCACCACTTATTTTGATCAACCTAGAGATGGGTCGTTAGCTCAGCTGGTAGAGCAGCGGACTTTTAATCCGTTGGTCCCGCGTTCGAATCGCGGACGACCCACCACTTATTTTGATCAACCTAGAGATGGGTCGTTAGCTCAGCTGGTAGAGCAGCGGACTTTTAATCCGTTGGTCCCGCGTTCGAATCGCGGACGACCCACCATTCTTTCTTAGGGCTTCTTTCTGTACTACAATAGAAACGAAACCTGCAATATTCCGACCAAGACAAACCACACCGTTTCGGTTGATTCGCCATTCTCGAAATTTTGCTACACCGATGTTGCAAAACACAATGCTTTAATGCATTTTTAAAAAATCTCAGATTTTTTCTTGCACTCGGGTGAACCCTTAAAGCGATGCTTTAAGTTCACTAATCCTCATTCAGGGTTGTTAGCTCAGTTGGTAGAGCAGTAGACTCTTAATCTATTGGTCGAGGGTTCGAGTCCCTCACAACCCACCAGATTTCTTTATATTATTCTTCTTATCTCTATACGCACATATAATAAAAAATGCTCCATATTTAGAGCATTTCCATCCTTTTAAATTGCAAGCTTGGTTAAATCAACCAACCCCCTCTCTTCTTTAACTGACTTTTTCTTTAAGCAAACGGTATGCCTGTTGTGGAAAGGGATTGCCTTCGGCAAAATATTGCTCGTTTAAGGCTGAAGCATGCGCAATCTTGTCCAAATCCATGACCAGATTTTGATCTTTATCAATATTATAAAAAAAATCCACCCCATTTGAGCGATGCAAAATCACCTGATGATTTTGCCTATCATAAGACCAGTGATCTTGCCGGTGATACAGATTTGAAGCGAAGCTGATTTGCCCCGAATGGATCAGAGTGCGATGGGCAATTCCATCCTCCTGTAAATTAATAACATAATCTGCTATACCATCTTTACATCTGACAAAAGGATCATCACAACTGATCGTGGCTTGATAACGGCCAATATAAGGCTCGGCATAGTCTGGAATGGCTTTTTTGATTCTGGATTCTGCCTGTTCCACCGGAGCAGTCGCCCGCCCGGCAACTTCGGTGAGTTTTCGATCTTGAGTATCGTTAACAGCTGAAGTTTCTGCTTTGATCTGTTTCGCTACAGAATCCTCCACAGGTTTGTGACAACCGATCAGACCCGCTAAAACTACAATCAAGATCCATAGCTGATAATCTGCTTTTTGAAACACCTATTCACCCCTGAATCATCTATTTTCTTCGGCTACTTGTTCATCTGTTCAATTATTTATGACTTAAGTCATGAGAGGCTTTTTATCATCTTGCAAGGTATTTCCATATTTAATTGATTTTTATTGATATAAATCAACTTTTTTAGGACAAGTGTATTTTATATCCCAACTCTGGTTGCAGTAATTATTTATTTACATAACTTAACCATTTTTTAGGACCTGCCACTTTAAAAATGCATTGGCATCTCCATTTCTTTATTATGAGTATGTTGTTTTAACTTTTATTTTCTCATTCTAAGGAGACCTAGATGGCCAATGTTGGTTTATATCGCTCTAACCGCCAAAACATGATTGCCGGTGTAATGGGTGGTATTGCTGAACGTTTTGGTTGGAATGCCACTTTGCTGCGCATTATTTTTATTCTTGTTTCTGTTATGAGTGCAGCATTCCCGGGGATTTTGGTTTATTTAATTTTATGGTTGGTGATACCAAAACAGCAAAATACTATGTTTGCTCAGTCACAAGCCTATAACAACCCGATCCGCACCGTAAATTCGGATCAGAATCGATAATATCTCGTTGAACTCTAATGAGTTCGTTTTATGCTACGACCTATACCCCAATCGGTCGTAGCTTTTTTTTGCCTAATTTTTTCCTTATGCCACTACATTCAACTGCTGATTCAATGCCGCAATCATATCGGCACGGCTAATAATGCCGACCATTTTCTGTTTTTCCACCACTGGAATATAGTTAAATGAACGCTCAACAAAATAAGGTACCAGGTCCTGAATCGGTTGCTCCGGCTTTACGGTGACCACCTGTCGAACCATAATATCCTTGACCTGACGCTGCCAGGTAGTTCGTAAATCGGTTGCACGCTTAAACCATTCCACCACTTCATATAAAGCCAGCGTACCTACAAGTTGCTGCTGGGCATTGATCACAGGCAGACTCATTAAATTCATGTGCTTGAATTTATCCAGCGCAGAATAGATATCATCATTTTCATTCAGGCTAATCACGTCTTTGGTCATGATGTCCTGACATTTAAACTGGCTCATGCCCCGGGCATTGGCTTTTTCTTGGGCCGCTAAAATAATTTTTTGCAGGTCATATTCACTAATATCCAGCAGCTCAGTTTGCTGATCCAATGTGGCCTGAATATCTTGCGGTTGAATGGTGACTTTTTGCGTGGGTGTCGGGTCTTTAGAACGCTGGTTGATCTGAGCGACTTGCGGATACTGTTTTCCTAAAAGACGGTTAAAAATAATCGCTACAAACATCAACAGGACCGAATTTAATAAAACCGGATAAAAGATAAAGTAATATCCCAGCTCATGGACCGCTTTGCCACCTAAAACGGCAGTAATCGCCACCGCCCCACTCGGTGGATGCAAGGAATCCGTGGTCATCATCAGAAAAATAGACAATGCCACCGCCACACTAAAGGCTTCGGTCAGGTTCGGAATATAGGCCGCACAGGTCACCCCAATGACTCCTGCAATGATATTTCCAATCACCATATTCCACGGCTGTGCCAAAGGACTGGCAGGCACGGCAAACAGTAATACCGAAGATGCACCCATCGGTGCGATATACCATGCATTGATATCCCCCAGCACCCACCAGCTTATGAAAGATGAGAGTGTCAGTCCAAGTAATGCACCCAGACCGCACAGCAGGCGGTCTTTCAATGGAAGCACTTTAAAATTGGGTTTTAGGGTATTCAGCCAGTCTGCTTTTGAGTGAAACACAGTGTGCCTATTTGTTGTATTGGAGTGGAAGTTCGGCATTATAAAATGCTGAGACATGAAGGTGTATTTATTTTACATCTTATATTTATCAATAAATTTGTGAATCATTTTTAAACAGCCTAATTCTTATCCTGAAATCTTTGCCACTCCCCGACAAAATCCTTATACTTAGAGCCAATTTTTCTCTAATTTTAATGGATGCTACATGAGTCGCGCCATATCGCATATTGATACATTTCAAGGCTTAATTCTTGCCTTACAAAACTACTGGGCTGAACAAGGTTGTGTAGTGTTACAACCTTACGATATGGAAATGGGTGCAGGGACATTCCACACTGCAACTTTCCTTCGTGCTTTAGGGCCAGAAACTTGGAACGCGGCTTACGTACAACCTTCACGTCGTCCTAAAGATGGCCGTTATGGTGAAAACCCGAACCGTTTACAACACTACTATCAGTTTCAGGTGGTGCTTAAGCCAAACCCAGACAATATCCAGCAGCTTTATCTCGATTCCTTAGAAGCCATTGGTATTGATACCCTGACTCACGACATCCGTTTTGTTGAAGATAACTGGGAATCACCAACACTTGGCGCTTGGGGCTTAGGTTGGGAAGTTTGGCTTAACGGTATGGAAGTGACTCAGTTCACTTACTTCCAGCAAGTTGGTGGTGTTGAATGTTACCCAGTAACAGGTGAAATCACTTACGGTCTTGAACGTCTTGCAATGTACTTGCAAGGTGTAGATTCAGTTTACGATCTGGTTTGGACCAAAGGTCAGTTCGGTACAGTAACCTATGGCGATGTATTCCATCAGAACGAAGTAGAACAATCGACTTATAACTTTGAATACGCCAACGTTGAAAAAATGTTTGAACTGTTCGATTTCTACGAAGCTGAAGCAACACGTTTAATCGAAGCTGAACTTCCACTTCCTGCATATGAACAAGTCATTAAAGCATCGCATAGCTTTAACTTGCTGGATGCTCGCGGTGCAATTTCTGTGACTGAACGTCAGCGTTATATTTTGCGTGTCCGTACTTTGGCACGTTCAATTGCAACAAGCTATGTAGCAGCACGTGCGAAACTGGGTTTCCCAATGGCAGAACCACATTTACGTGACGAAGTATTAGCGCAGTTAAAAGCACAAGTTGAAGCAGAAGCAGCTCAAGCAGAAAAAGCAGCGGAGAACAAATAATGTCTAAACATACTGTTTTATTTGAACTTGGCTGTGAAGAACTTCCTCCAAAAAGCTTAAAAAAATTACGTGATGCTCTTCAGGCAGAAACTGAAAAAGGCTTAAAAGATGCGGGTCTGGCTTTCGACTCAATTGAAGCTTATGCAGCACCACGCCGTTTGGCATTGAAAATTGTCAATGTGGAAGGCGCGCAAGCCGATACGCAAAAACGTTTTGACGGCCCTGCAAAACAAGCAGCGTTTGATGCTGAAGGTAACCCGACTAAAGCGTTAGAGGGCTTTATGCGCGGTCAAGGCATCACTGTTGATCAAGTATCAACTTTCCAGGCCGGTAAAGTTGAAAAAGTGTGCTATTTAAAAGACGTGAAAGGTCAAAGCCTAGACGTACTTTTACCACAAATTTTACAAGCTGCTTTAGACAACCTGCCAATTGCAAAACGTATGCGTTCTGCGGCCAGCCGTACCGAATTCGTACGTCCGGTAAAATGGGTAGTGTTGTTAAAAGACAACGATGTGATTGATGCGACTATTCAGGATCACAAAGCAGGTAACGTGACATATGGTCACCGTTTCCACGCGCCTGAAGCGATCACACTGGCGAATGCTGATGAATATCTTGCTAAATTAAAAGCAGCACATGTGGTAGCGTCTTTTGAAGAGCGTCAAGCCATCATCGACCAGCAAGTGAAAGCTTTGGCTGATGAAGTCAATGCGATTGCCATTGTACCAAGTGACCTTCGTGACGAAGTGACTGCACTGGTGGAATGGCCTGTTGCGTTACGTGCAAGCTTCGAAGAACGTTTCCTTGCGGTGCCTCAAGAAGCACTCATCACTACCATGCAGGACAACCAGAAGTATTTCTGTTTGGTCAATGCTGACAATAAACTGCAACCGTACTTCATTACCGTTTCCAATATTGAGTCGAAAGATCCGACCCAAATTATTGAAGGTAACGAGAAAGTGGTTCGTCCGCGTTTGTCGGATGCTGAATTCTTCTTCCTGCAAGACCAGAAGCAACCGCTGGCATCACGCAAAGAAAAACTGGCTAACATGGTATTCCAAGCTGAACTGGGTACTTTGTGGAACAAGTCTGAACGTATTGCAAAATTGGCTATTGCGCTTGCGCCAATTACAGGTGCAAACGCAGCAGATGCTGAAAAAGCTGCCCTTCTTGCAAAATGCGACTTAACGTCTGAACTGGTTGGTGAATTCCCGGAACTTCAAGGTATTGCAGGTACTTATTACGCACGCATTGAAGGCGAAAATGATGAAGTGGCTGAATCTTTAGGTGAGCAATACTTACCTAAATTCGCAGGTGATGTTTTACCGAAAACCAAAACAGGTACAACGATTGCCCTTGCCGACCGTTTAGATACCTTGACTGGTATTTTCGGTATTGGTCAAGCGCCTACAGGTTCTAAAGACCCGTTTGCACTTCGTCGTTCTGCAATTGGTATCCTTCGTTTAGTGACTGAAAACAACCTTGACGTTTCTATTGAAGATTTAATCAAGCTTGCTTTGGCTGCGTATGGCGATGTATTGAAAGATCACGATAAGACTTTGGCAGATGCAGTTGCATTCCTTGAAGGTCGTTACCGTGCGAAATACGAAGACCAAGGCGTTGCGGTTGACGTGATTCAAGCTGTTCAAGCATTGTCACCAAAATCTCCGCTTGATTTTGACAAACGTGTAAATGCAGTAAACCATTTCCGTGACTTGCCTGAAGCTGCTGCGCTAGCGGCTGCTAACAAACGTGTTGCGAATATCTTGGCTAAAGAAGCAGAGCCTACAGGTGCTGTGGTTGAAGCGAACCTGGTAGAAGATGCTGAAAAAGCATTATTCGCTGAACTTGCGAAAATTACGCCAGTGGTTGAGCCATTGTTTGCTGCTAAAGACTACACTGCTGCATTGTCTGCGCTAGCTGCCTTGCGTGCGCCTGTAGATGCGTTCTTTGATGGCGTGATGGTGATGGCTGATGATGCTGACCTAAAAGCAAACCGTTTGCGTATGCTTGCTCAGCTTCGTGAGTTATTTACGAAAGTGGCTGATATTTCGGTGCTTCAACATTAAGCCTTAATTGCTTGTATTTATTTAAAAAACCTATTATCTTTTTAAATAATAGGTTTTTTTTAAATACAAAATGAACATTAAAGATGAAATAAAAAAGAGTGTAGATTTATTAAAAGCTAATTGTAGCAATGAAGCCGAAACTCGTAGAAAAATCATAGATCAAATTTTAGAAAAAGTTCTAGGATGGGATGTGCTAGATATTTCCTATGAGGAGAAAGTTCAGGAAGATGGCAAAACTAAATATGCAGATTACATTATAAAAAATGCAAATAGCTCTATTCTTCTTGAAGCAAAAAGAATAAATGTAAATTTTAAACTTCCACAAAATACATTATCAAAATTAAACTCAGCGTTAGTAAAAGATGAAGTTGGTGAGGCAATTATCCAAGCTAGAGATTATTGCAGAAAACTAGGAATACCTTTTGCTATCGTAACTAACGGTGATCAATGGATAATTTTTCCAGCATCGAGAATAGATAATGTTAGCTTTGCTGAATCATCGGCGATTATTTTTCATAGTATAGATGATATATTAAAAAACCGATTCGATTATTTTTATAAATTATTATCAAGAGAAGGTTTTATTGAAGAAAATCTTAAGGTAGAAATAATAGGAAGAAGCATAGATCAAATTGAAATAAGACGATTAAATAAAATTTTTACAGGAACCACTAATCAAACTAACCCTGTTTTCCATTTAATAGATAAAGAAGTAACTGTTGCATTTTCCGATTCTTTAATTAATGATAATCCTGAATTATTAGAAAAATGCTATGTATCAACTAACGATCGACAAAAATTTGATCAAAAAATACAAATGCATTTACAAAAAAAAGAGTCTTTATTTTCTAAAACTTTACGACCAATGCGTTCTAAAGAATCGAAAAGTTTTAAAGAAAAAATCAAAACTTCTACTAATTTAAATCGACCATTAGCAATACTTATATTAGGTAGTGTTGGTTCTGGAAAAACTACATTTATAGAATATACACATAAAATTTCTGCAAAAGATTTTTTTAATGAAAATTTACCGAATCCTCCTCAATGGATAAAAATTGATTTTAGGAACTTTTCTCAAAACCAAGTTCCTTTAGATTTCATTTATAATAATATTTTTCATATAATTACAAATACTGAAAATCATATTTTAAACGATTATGAAAAAGTCGTAAGTAAAGCATATCAACAAGAAATAGATAGTTTAAAAAAAGGTCCTCTTTTTTTAATATCAAAATCACCTGAAAAGCTTCAAGAAAAAATTGCCGAAAAAATATATTCAGACTATGAAAATAAAATTTCTTATATAGATAAAATTCTAAAGTACTATACTCAAATTTCTCCGATATTTGTTGTAATTGATAATGTTGATCAATTCGAATCTGACTCCATACAATCAGAAATTTTTTCTGATTCAATTGCTTTTGCAGGAAAGCTCAATATTAATTTAATTATTGCAATGCGTGAGTCCACTTATGTAAACCATAGAAGTTCTCCTACTTTTGATGCTTTTGATTTTGATCCCATCTTAATAGAACCACCACCAATTCCCTCGGTGATATCTAAAAGATTCAGTTTAACAGAACAACTTTTAGAGAAGAAAAAAGGATCATTTCAGGCAATAAACGGAGCTTCTTTCGAAGTCAATAATCTAGCAGATTTCATACGTCTTACTAAAAGCTCTGTTTTAGGTACTGAGATAGGTACTCGTATAGATGTTTTATCAAATCATGATGTACGTTTAGCATTAAGGATGACCCGAGAGTTTCTATCAAACGGCTATACAGATCCAGGAAAAGCTATTAATTTCTATCAAAGTGGAAAAGAATACAGATTGCCGGTTCATGAAGCTTTTCGATCAATTTTACTTGGTAACAGATCAGTGTATGATGAAAATTATTCTGTGATAGGTAATCCGCTTGATTCTAAACTTAATCAAAATAATAGTGAATTATTAAGACTTTTTATATTAGCTGCATTAGTTAAACAACATTCTATTACAGGGTCTGAATTTATTACAGCTAGTGACATTGCTTATAATTTAACTAAAATCGGATTTAAAGAGGAAATCACTCTTTTAGTTTTAACAAGCTTATGTTCCCTTCGTTTTATCCATACTAAATCGCATAAAAATGCAGATATGACTAGTAGCTTTTATCCAAGTCGGTTAGGTGGGCATGTTATTAAAAGTTTACTAGGTGATTTAACATTTATAGAAAATATTTTAATGGATACTTTTATATCAAATAAAGAAGTTTGGGATAATATGAAATACTTAAGTACAAAAATAGCAAGTGAACGAGATATTATTCATAAACTCGAGTTAAGAATTGAGCGTGCTAAATGTTTCTATGATTATATGGAAAGTTTATATGAACCATTATTGACAGAAGCTAATCATCGCAAATTAGATCCTATTTGGTTAACTCATCCTCTACGAGAACAGAAAGTAGATTTTCTTTCGAATTGTGATTATGCCTTACAAAGTGCTCGACGAAATTATTCAAAATCTTAAATTGAAAAGATATATCTAATCATCCATTAACCACCTATACTCAAACTAACAACACTCAACAAGAAAGAATCATATGAAATTTAAAACGCTTATTTTGACTGCTCTTGCGGGTATTGCTATTACGGCGTGTACAACTGCTCCAACTATTCCAACACTTGAAACGGGTGTATTACAAGAAGTTCAGAATCTGGAAGTCTATCCAGACACTACCGACAACAAAGCCAAACTGACCAAATTTACCAACAAATGCATGATCGAATTTACCGGCAACCTGCAAGCTGGCAAAGCCATAGAACACTGGTCATTTAAGGGCAATACCTTAATTACTGGCGGCTCAACCGTATTTGCTACAGATGGTACAAGTGCAGCCACTAACTTTGACCTGAACGATGCAGCTGTGCAAAAAAACTTCCTTGCACTACGTCATTATTTTCATAAAGATGCTTTAGCACAATGTAACTAATCCATCCAGAATCACTGATTCTACTTCGACTCGGTGATTCTTCTACCCCTTCAATACAAAGCCTTCATTAGTTTTATTTCTATTCAAATACCGTTTATCGTTATTTTCCTTAAAATGTTACATATCAATACTTTGTATCCAAGCTAAATCCTGATTTTTGAAAAAAAAATTAAAATTCAAAAACTAAAAAAAGATAGCTGAAAATCACATTCACATATTTGTCCAAATTGTTAATTCGATGTTGCTAAAACGTTGGAATTTATTCTTAAATTCCAAATTTTAAGGTTTAACCGATTAAGATAATGATTTTATAACTCGGTAAACACTCGAGTTTTATTGTAAGGATAAATCGAGCTATGAAAACAATCAGAACAATAGTGATGAGCACTACACTTTTAGCTTGTACTTCCCTTTTGGCCAACCCTAGCACCAAAGCGACTTCAGAGCTAAAAGCCCAACCCAGTGATCAAAATACTGCTGACAAAGTGGATAGCGTTAAAAAAGGGATCAATAAAACTCGGACTGCGAGCAAAAACTCCCGAGAGAATACTCAAAACTTTGCCAGTAAAAACGCCCAACAACGCAAAAACAGCAACAATTCACACCCAAGCAATATGGATATTAATGGTAAAACCCATGCAGAGCTGGATACTTACTCAGGGAAAATGCATTCAGGACTTACGGTCGAAACACCAAGCAATGAGGAAGAGTAAATCCATAGCTCAGCTCTCTTGAAAAAGCCCATCTCTATGGGCTTTTTTCTTGCTGGATGAATTGTAGATATATCTCAAATGTAATGAATCTGTATTAATTTCGCCACATTTCACATTTTAAGCCAAATTCACCCTTAGAATAAAATCAAATAGATCATATTGAAACGAATTGAAGTCATCGCTAAAACAGGAATAAAACCCACAATGAAAATGATGAAAACGGTATTAATAACCAGTGCAATTTTGGCCTCTACTCCCCTTTGGGCTCAAACAGCCACAACCGCTCCAGCCAATACTTCAACTCATACTCAACCAGCACCCTATGGTGATAATCCCAATATCTTTAAAGTGCTAGGCCATAAGGCACAGCAGAAGGTTCAGCATACGGCGGAAAAAGTCGATTATGGGGTACAAAAAGGCATCGCCAAAGTCAAACCTAAAGTAGAAAATGCCTGGGAAGAAACCAAGGATTTTGCTACTGAAAAATCAGAAATAGCCAAAGAAAAAACCGAGCGAGCTGCAACAACAGTGAACAGAAAGCTGAATCAAACCAAAGATAATATTATTGGCAGTCCAAATGACCAGCCTGCACCGATTGTTTCTCGTCCGCTAAGCGAGTCTTCAACAGATCAGCAGTCGGTTCCTGCACAGCAAACACCAACCAGTTAAATACATTTGACTCAAAATAAATACCAGTATTGAAAATATAAAGCTTCTCCCGGTCAGGGAGAGGCTTTATTGATTTTTATATTTTTTAATTCACCTGTCGAATCGCTTGTCCTGCTTTAAAGGCTTCTACATTTTCCACCATCTGCTGCACAATACGTTGCCGTGCATCTACACTGCCCCATGCACTATGCGGGGTAATAATCAGATTAGGAATATCGTCAGCCAAAAGCACATTACCATCTTTAGGCGGTTCAACCGTGAGCACATCGGTTGCAGCACCTGCAATTTTGCCTTGGCGTAAAGCATCGGCAAGCGCAGCTTCATTGACGATTCCACCGCGGGCACAGTTAATTAAAAATGCGCTCGATTTCATGGCCCCGAAGGCCTGGTGATCTATCAGGTCTCGGGTATCGTCAGTTAAGGGACAATGCAGACTAAGGAAATCAACTTGGGGCAATAAATCTGCAAAAGGAATACGACTGGCATCAGTTGGACGGCTCGGCAATGATCCAACCAAAACCTTCATACCAAAAGCCTCAGCCAGTTTGGCTACCGCTTTCCCCAGTTCACCATAACCTATAATGCCCAAGGTTTTGCCGGCCAGTTCAATAATCGGGAAATCCAGCAGACAGAATTGCGAAGCCTTATTCCATTGTCCCTGTTTCACTGCCCAATCATATTGAATTAACGAAGTTGCTAAGGCCAACATCAAGCTTAAGGTATGCTGTGCCACTGCCGCCGTGCCATAACCCTGACAGTTGCAGACCACAATGCCCTGCTTAGCTGCCTGAACCAGATCAATATTATTGGTGCCAGTTGCGGAAATTAAAATCAGTTTCAAATGAGGACATTGTTGCATGGTCGCTGCATCAACCACGACTTTATTACTGATAATGACCTCTGCCTCTTGCACACGCGCTAGCAGCTGTGCCGGAGTCGTCGTTGGAAACAGCGCCAGCTCATCAAATCCAGCTTCAAGCTGACTGAAATCCAGATCATTTTTATCCAGTGATTCATAATCTAAAAATACGGCTTTCATGCTGCTTTCCTTGGCTGAGTTTGATGAATATCTAAAAATTATTGCCCAGACATTAAAAGCCAGTTTTATATTCTTTTTCAACCAAATTTAGAGCTTAAAAATACAAAACCCACTATTTAGTGGGTTTATTGATATGCAGCTGAATCGACTTGTAGATTTCATAAAATACATAAATTGCCAGAGCAAACACTACAAGCATTCCCCCGCCCATAATGATATAAGTCGGATCTAGACTGTCTGCGAAAGCATAGCAAGGGATGGATATAGAGATGAGGGTTAAAAGTACAGCCGGTATAAAATCACGTTTCATCCTGAAGCACCCGTTATTTGTTTATTGTTTAATTTTGAGTCATGAGAACTTGCCTTACCGTTCTATCTTAGACCGATTTAAAGATAAAGCAAGTGATCAAAATTAAAACAAATTGAGGTACATGTTCAACCCTGAAGGATAGGCTATAGGGCAGATACCGGGTCAGGCTGGGTCACAAATTGCGCAGTTTCAGGAGCATCTTCCACGAACTCATGACTACCATATTCGTTATTGCTCAAGTTTAAATGCTTATAACTGAGCAGGTAGAAATCACTATACTTTTTAATCACCAATGGATGCATGCCTAGGGTCAAAGTTTCCTGTTCCCTGAACAGTTTCATCACTTGCCGGTCATTCATGGCCACGATAAAACGTTCGTCATTCATTGAAATGTGTACCAGTCCACTACCCTTGGCAAAGATCGGAATCAGAAATTTATGATTCAGGGCGATGGCGCTGGCCGCATAGCTTTCAATCTTCTGGCTAATCACATTAAATACCAGACCATGACCAAAACAGTCCAGTAACTGACTGCGATTTTCTTGCGGCAAATTGACCTGGATGCCCAGTTTCAGTAAATCTTGCTGACTGACCTGTTTATTACGCAGCAATTCCCTGAGTAAATTGTTTTTTAACTTGGCATCAAAAAACTGGCTGTCCAGCTGCAAATCATTATTGACCAGAATGGAACCTAAGGCATTGCGGTGTCGAGGCAACAGGTTTTCAATGACTTTACGATAGTAAAACTTGCTGTTCTTTTTCACCTGACGGATTTTGCGATAAAAATAGCTGGCATCAAACTCATGCAATAAAAAGTCATACAGCAGTTCTGAACTGGCCAGTACCGCAATGGCATCATGTCCGGTAAAAGGCAGGTTCAGGGTCTGAATTTTTGGCAGCACCTGTTCAAGTTTTAAATAATGCGCACGGTCTTCCGGACAATAAGGGTCATAGACCACGATATACTCACGTTCAGCCGCAACATCCTGGGGCTGAATGCGCATATGGGCATTCTGTTCAGGATGAAAGAACATGTTATAGCGCGGGTCTTCGACTTCTTCAGGATTGATAGAATACTGCGGCACCAGCGCCACTACGCGCTTTAAATCCAGCAGGTTGGAATACTTGATGACCGCATACCCGCCCATGGAACCGCCATAGCCAATCCGGGTTTTAAACGGCGCAATCAGTTCCTGAATCTGGGCGAACATCTCGCGCATCGAACTTTCAGGAAACCAGGATTTCTGCTTCGGCATAATGCCTATCACATTAAAGTCATATTTATGCAGGGATTTTTCGGCATTAATCGACAGCCCTTTGGCCCGGGTAATCAGGTCGCCAAAAGAGAAAATTAGCTCATCCGATGAGCCTTTCAGAAAGATTGCACGAATTTGTTCGTCTTCAAAAATAATGTGTTTATCCATTTCCACACCGAAGCAAATCGGCCCTTTATCAGAATCAATGCTACAAATAGACACCTTGCCTATTTACGAAAAGCGACTATGGTATTTTATAGATGCCATGAAGATTAAAAAGCGCAAAATATGACACAATCACTTCATCCTGCTGCTCAAAAAGGCTTCAGTTCTGCCGCTGAACTTTATCAACAAGTTCGTCCGAGTTATCCACAAGACATCGTCAATTGGCTACGTGATCAGCTCCAACTGGGTGAACATTCGCAGGTGGTTGATCTGGGTGCAGGTACTGGCAAATTCTTACCTTACTTAAAACAGCTGACCTCACACATCATTGCCATTGAGCCGATTCAGGCCATGCTGACACAATTGCAACAAGCCTATCCTGACATTTCAACGCTACAGGCATCGAGTGAGTCTCTGCCTTTAACCGCCCATAGTATAGATGCTGTGGTCTGCGCACAATCCTTTCACTGGTTTGCCAATCTTGAATCATTAACACAAATTCATCAAGCGCTCAAACCATCCGGACATCTGGCACTGATCTGGAATCAGCGCGATGTTCAGGTCGACTGGGTCAAAGCGCTGGCAGACCGTATTGAGCCTTTGGAAGGCAATACGCCACGTTATCATAGCGGTCAATGGAAAAAGGTTTTTGAACAGCAAGCCTTGTTTCAATTAGAAAATACCGAAACGTTTCAGCAGCAACATGTTGGCACTGTGGAACAGGTGGTGTCCAAACGCCTGCTCTCTACCAGTTTTATTGCCGCCATGTCAGCACATGAACAGCAGCAGTTAAAAGCTGAATTTGAACAGATCGTTTTAGAGTATACAGGCAAGCATCCTCAAGATGAAATCGCATTCCCCTATGTGACCTATGCCTATGACTTTAAAACACTCGATCAGAAATAAAGGAACCATCATGATAAAACTTCAACTCAAACACTTTGGTCTTCCTGTTTTATTGTGCTCAAGTGTATTGCTGAGTGCCTGTGATCGTCATCAAGATACCGTATCTCAAGACGATAAGATTCAGCCTGAAGATAAGGTGATGCAGGAGCTGGTTACAGAACCGGTTAAAGAATTTAAAAAAACTCCAGATGACCCACATGATATTGCCTTGCTGACTGACTTTGACCAACGTTTTACCCAAATGAGTGACCAGATGGAAGACGAACTGGTCAAAATGGAGGAGCAAGGTTCCCTGACTGATGAATTTGCGCATAACCGTAAACGCGACAACATCCGCTCGGCTTTATACATGCTTAAAGAACTGGATTTAAAAACTGAACAAGGACGCTATATTCAAGGTCTGATGGCCGAATACTGGCAATCTCAAGCCAAACTTTATGATGAGCACAAAGATAAAAAAGCAGAACCCATTAAAAATTCAGCAGATCAAGTCAAAGACCTGGGCGAATTTTTACATGCTCAGGAACAGCTGGAACACTGGCAATCTCAATATCCGCAAATGAACAAAGCCGAAACAAAAAAAGCTGAAGTAGCTAAATCCGAAACCACTCAATCTAGCTACTAGAATCGAGTGCATAAAAAAGTCTTTTAATCACAGGTTTCGCAATGACTACGGCCGCTCATCATATTGTGGCAGGCCATCACAGATGGTCTCCCACTCTGCTTTGGACGCCACAAAAATATGCTGGGTCGGCTTTTGCTGCAGCGGTGTATCCAGCGTGCCTATTCTCAGGCGATACAGATCAGGCGTTTCGGTTTTAATACTGATAATCGGTGAGCCACAATCGGCACAGAAACAGCGCTGCGTGGTTTCGGTCGACTGAAACTTTTTCAGTAAATGTTCCCCTTGCACAATTTTAAAATCGGCTTTTCGAATCGGTGCATTGCTGGCAAAAGCGCTGCCATTGGCTTTACGACAGCGCTGGCAATGACATTCTATGATGTCGCCAATTTCACCCCGAATTTCATAGCGTAAACCGCCACACAAACAGCTTCCGGTATATTGTTTTGCTTCTGACATAGCGATGCATTTTTTTATAATGACTGAGTATGCAAATTAGCATGCTTCCCATCACAGTTCAAAATCTGTGCCATAATGTACTGTTATTTTTGTGCAACCAGATAAGCATGCACACCCTCACCTGCAGCACGACCTGTAGCAAAACAGGCAGTGAGCAAATAACCCCCGGTCGGCGCATCCCAGTCCAGCATTTCTCCACAACAAAACACATGCGGATTAGACTTTAATTGCAACTGCTCGGACAACACCTCTCGTTTCACCCCACCTGCACAGCTAATCGCCTCTTCTATCGGACGGAAACCCGTTAAAGCAATAGGCAGATGTTTAATCTGTTGGGCTAAAGCCAGCGGATCGTTCCATAGATGTTTCGCCACCAGTTCACGCAGCAAATTGGCCTTAGCCGCATCTAATCCCGCCTTACGCCAGACATTGCTTAACGATTGCTTTTTACTCGGCTGTAATTTTTTCGCCAATTGCTCCATGCTTTGTTCGGGAATTAAATCCAGACACAGTTGCATGGCCTGACCATTTTTTTGCTGCTGACGTAGTGCCCGTCCCTGCTTATAGATCAAACCGCTTTCCAGACCATAATGGGTAATCACAATATCACCCATGGTTTTGGTTTGTCCCTCTACCCAAGCTTCGACACGCTTTAAGGGCTGACCAAATACCGGCTGCATAAACTTGGACCAGGCATGTTCCACCCCGGCATTACTGGCCTGAAAGGCTTCAATGTCATGCGCAGACAGCCACTGCTGCCATGCTCCATCGCTGCCCAGTTGCGACCACGATACCGCTCCACAAGCCATAATGATGGCATCAAAGCTTTGCTCGATAATATCCTGATTAAGCAAGTTTTTGATGCTAAGGGTTGCGCCATTTAAATTTAAGCATTGATGGCGATAATGAAATTTTATCCCTTGTTCAGCCAGGCGTTTGAGCCAGGCCCGAAGTAAAGGTGCGGCTTTCATTTCTACCGGAAACACCCGGCCTGACGAACCTATATAGGACTCAATCCCCAAACCTTTCATCCATTGCTGAATCCAGTGGGCATCCCATTTTTTTACCCAAGGCGCCAGCCATTCCACCTGATCATAACGCTGAATAAACTGCTCAACAGGCTCGGCATGGGAAATATTCAGTCCGGTTTTACCAGCCATCAAAAATTTGCGTGCAGCAGACGGTTTTTGTTCATAGACATGAATCTCGTAGCCGTATTGGCTCAAGACTTCTGCAGCCATCAACCCTGCTGGACCTGCTCCAATAATTGCAACACGCTTTTTCATAACCCACTCATTCAGCATCTTTCACAGCAGTTTCTGATTCGACCGCTTGAACCGGATTTTGTCCCAGTAAAGGCATGAAATCATCAAAACGTGTGCTGTAGCCTTCAGGTTTGCTGATGATCAGTTGCTGGCACAACTCCCCACGCTGCAAATATTTAATTTCAAAATGGGTACGTGCCGATGTGCCTGGAATCACTTCTTTAACAAAAGGTAATTTCCAGACTTCGATTAACTGCTGCTGTGCTTCTGCGATATATTCAGGAATATTGCTGGCTAACGTGACTGTACCGCCGACCTGTAAACGTGACAGTAAAAATTCAAAAAATGGCATGTTTAACCAGCGCTGTGCCGGATTATGCGGTTCCGGATTCGGATATAAAATAAAAAACTGCTGCACTTGAGCAGGCAATAAAGCATGCACAATCCAGGGCATGGCATCGGCATGAATCGCCTGTAAATTGGTTTGTCCTTCCAGGGCATGCTGTTTTTGCATGGCCAGATATTTTTCACGTGTGCGCTCAATGGCGATCAATTTTTTTTCAGGATGTTGAGCTGAAAACAGCAAGGCATGCTTACCTTTACCGGCACCAATTTCCACACAAACGGAATCTGGACGAATCATGTGAAAATCACGGGGCGCATGCATACGCTGTGCTTGAAATTGACGAATGGACATAATCAGATCAAACTAACAAAAATCCGCTCAAGTCTAGCAAGAGCGACTGTATTTGCCTAATTGAATCCTTATTTTTCTTCGGAGAATAACATGCCCCGTACTTTTCCATGTCCACGCTGTGGCAAACCCACGACTTGGGAAGGCAATGAATTTCGTCCTTTTTGTTCAGAACGTTGCAAAATGATTGATCTGGGAGCCTGGGCCAGTGATGAATATAAACTGCCGACTCAGGATGCACCACAGGCAGATAATAGTGGCGAACAAGATGAATTTTAATCTTGTCCCATCTGCGTAAAAACTATCATCAGGTTGATAAAGATTAATTATCAACCTCCATCAAAGGGATTGGAAAGCATTTTCTTATATTCTAAACCTAAAAGAATAATACACAAAATCAGAAGGATACCAATCGCCTCAATGAACATATCGTGACTATAAAAACCAAAACCTAAACAGATACATGTCAAAAGGCTAAATATCAATAAGATTATTTTTATCACTAATAATTTCATGTGTTACTCTCAAAATAAGAAAAAATTAAAAAAAATTGTTAATAATGTGATTTTTTAAACGTTTTTAGTACAAAAAAATCTTTTTGTCTAGCATTTTGTATTAAATTTGTTTTCATTTTTATCAATACCAGATCAAAAAAGTCTGAAAAAAACCGATTTTGGAAAATAATCCCATTGTTTTATATATAGCTTATTGACAAAAAAACAACTAATGCTTATTTTTTAACCTGCAATTACACTATAAAAAATTAATAAAAAATTTAATAACTAAACACTGAACAGCTTTAAATTCTAAAAACTAAAAAAAGGAAATCTCGATGGGGCTTTGGTGCTTAAAATTTCTATTTTTCATATTTGCCATCTCAAGTCTAGTGAGTCTGATTTTCGGCTTGTATATCCACGATGGCATTATTATTTCGATTGGCATTTTATTCATGCTTGCAGCCATTATCATTGCACTGGAATTAAAACAGCTGCGCAGTGGCCCCTTTCACCGAGATTAATGAAATGAATTCATCAATCTCTTACAGGAAAAATTAACCCGCTTTACCTGCTACAAAAGGATTATGCTGTTTTTCAAAACCAATGGTACTTAAGGGACCATGACCTGAAATAAACTGGGTTTCATCGGGCAAACTAAAACATTCTCGCTGGATGGAATCTAATAATTGCTGATGGTTGCCTCGTGGAAAATCGGTACGCCCAATTGATCCCTTGAACAACACATCCCCTGTCCACAACAGGCCATAATTTTTATTATAGAACATCACATGACCCGGCGTATGACCCGGGGCAAAACGAACTTCAAACTCTTCCTGTCCCAGCGTTAACACTTCTCCGCCTTCAAGCCATTGAGTCACGTCTACTTTTTCTGGAATCGGGAAACCATAACGTACCGATACTTCTTGAATCATATCGAGCCAAAAGGCATCTTCCTTATGCGGCCCGATCACCGGAACATTCCAGAGCTTACTTAAATTACCCACTGCTCCGGCATGATCCAGATGTCCATGGGTTAACCATAAGGCTTTCACGTTGAGTCCCAAGGCTTCCACCTCGGCTTTTAATTTTTCAGGCTCACCGCCTGCATCAATCAAAATAGCTTCTTTGGTTTCTGCATCCCAAATAATGGAACAGTTTTGCTGAAATGCCGTGACCGGAACAATTTTGACTTGCAGCATGATAGTGAAACCTCAGGGAAATTAGTGAGCGAATGTTTGCTTTAATCCATCAAGATTAGCCTGAAGCATAAGATTGAGCAATTGCAAATGATCTTCACGGACATTTAAGGCGGGAATATAACTGTAACTTTGCCCACCAACCGATTTAAATAATTCGGCATTTTGAATTGCCAGTTCTTCCAGAGTTTCCAGACAATCGGCAGAGAAGGCAGGACTCATGACCTGAACGGATTTAACCCCTTGCTCGCCCCATTCTTGAAGTAAAGCATCGGTATAGGGTTTTATCCACTCCTGTTTTCCAAAACGTGATTGGAAACTGATAGCCCATTGATCCTCTTTCAAACCTAAAGTTTGTGCCAATAATTGTGCAGTCACGCGGCAACGATCGGCATAAGGGTCGCCTTTATCTGCATAGGGCTGAGGAATCCCGTGAAATGACATTAACAGTTTTTCTGGCTGGCCATGGACTGCCTGATAGTCTCGGACACTTTGTGCCAAAGCCTGAATAAACGCGGGATGCTGATAATAATCCCGAATGATAGACAGGCCCGGCAAATTACGTTGCGTCAAAATCCACTTTGCTACCGCATCATATAAAGGTGCGGTTGAGGTGGCTGAATACTGCGGAAATAAAGGCAATAAAATCAGGTGATCTGGCATATCCTGTGACAAGCGACTTAATGCAGCCTGAATGCCGGGATTACCATAGGTCATGGCGGGAATTACATTGAGGTCAAATTCAGAATATTGTCCCGTTAATGCCTTTTTTACTTCAATGACTTGATTCAATAGCACTTCACGCATTGGAGAGTCATTTTGCCACACCATTTCATAGGCATGGGCCACACGTTTGGGGCGAAATGGCAGAACAAACAGACGTAAAATGATTTGCCAAATCGGCTTCGGGATTTCAATGACACGCTGGTCAGAGAGAAATTGTTTCAGAAAACGACGTACCGCAGGGGCCGTGGGCTCGTCTGGCGTACCCAAATTGGCCAAAATAATAGTGACTTTCGTTTTAGGTGCAGAAGACATCAAAACCCTTTTCCAATATAAATGTACTGCTTTACTTTAACAGCTTTCTGCACTTTCTCTATATGGATTAAAACGCAGATTTAAATTGAAAAACACGATCATTATCAAGCAAATTGCTCTCAAGTAGCTTTTGTCCTTTGAGGGTTAATTGCCAGAGCATCCGTTGACGGTCATCCCGGCCTGACTGAATAATCCAGTCATTTTGACGCATTTGCATTTTAATGCTGTGTAAGGCACGAATATTGATTTGTGCACGGGCAACGGCATGTGCACGTGGCATTTCCATCCGGGCATCGGCCAGCCCCGTATCATTCAAATAGTCATTGATGCATTTGGAAAAATATTCTTCTGGCGTTGGATTTTTAAACATGCTACCCAAAATGGCAAGTAACTGGGCCCAAGTCAGTTTCTTCTCAATTTTCAGCTCTTTAAAATTACCATCTTGGTAGGCATGCATACGATATTCAAATGAAAACAGTTCATTCATGGAAACTTTAGGTAAAGACAGGAAAGGGTCTACTTCCCGTTTTCCGACTTCCGTTTCAAGCTGTTCGATTTTGGCTTTCAGTTGATCAATCTCGTCATGTAAAGATTGAGTGTTCTGCGGTCGAACCCATCCCGATACCGGATAGCGCTCCAGCATTTGTGGCATGTTCAAACGTACTGCCATTTCCAAATCACGGATGCTGCGGTAAGTAAAAACCTGATCCACTTCTTGCTGTAATAATTTACGGAATTCTAAAAATTTTTCACGTAATTCAGGCTTTTGATCATGTAAAGATTCATCACGTGATGCAGGATCATCATGCATAAACACAATAATCGGTTTCTGTTTGGTGACTGCATAAATATATTCCAGATGCATATAACCTACACCTGAAACAGATTGTTCACCATATTGACTGCCCAGAAGTAGTATCACATAGTCACAATCATCAATCTGACGACGTGCAAATGCTGTACTTAATGGCGTGCGCTGTTCTAATCCCCAAGAAAAGAAACCCATGCCCACTAAAGTTTGAGCCAAAATGATCCGTTCCGGCTGCATTTCACTGCCAGAAGTAGAAATAAAAACCTGATAACGCTTATCGAGCATTGGTTATCCTCTTCCAATTGCCTGTTACATCCTGACCGTCACATTGCTAAGCAGTCACGATATAGTTCAACAACCCCAATATAAATATTTTTTAATATATTTCAAAAGACTAGCTGCATTTGTTTATTTATTCAACACCAATATTGCGAATATCCCAAGTCAAATCCCCTTGAATCAGGTACTGCAGCACAGTTTTTAAATTTTCTGCATTATTGCCACTGACATAGCACTCGATACGTAAGCCATTATTTTGATCTTGCTCAAATAATAATTGATTCTTGATCAAAATACGGGCTGTTTGTCGCGCAACTGCCAGTCCAGAGTCAATTAATGTCAGTTTATGACCAAATATAGACTGAATTGCAGGTTTTAGGAAGGGATAATGTGTACAACCCAAAACTAAATAATCGGCACCCTGATCGACCACAGGTTGCAAAATTTCTTTTAAGGTGGTTAAACATGGCTCGCTCATCTGTGCGCCACTTTCTACAAAAGGCACCAGATCCAGACAGGTCACAGGAATAACCGTCACATTGGCGGGAAGAGCAAAACGCTGTATGACGTCTTTAATCAGCTGACCACGAAAGGTTGCAGGTGTGGCAAGCACAGCCACAGTTTTGGATTTAGTTTGCAGAACGGCCGGTTTCAGTGCAGGTACTAAACCTATAATAGGAAAATTTTCTCCATAATGATCACGTAAATAATCCAGACTAAATGCTGAAGCGGTATTACATGCTACGACTGCTACTTTACATCCCTGACGATACAGCCATTCAATGGCATGCGCGGTAAGCTCACGAATTTCCTGATCCTTACGCGGCCCATAAGGTACATGGGCTGTATCTGCATAATAAACAATACGTTCTTTGGGCAAATGTCTGGCAATTTCTTGCGCTATAGACAAACCGCCTATTCCAGAATCAAAAATCCCGATGGGTGCATCAGCTTGTGCCTTGGGCATTGGGTCGATTAAAGGATAAATAGGATGAATGGCTGTCATAGTTCCACTTTCAGCAGTTCAAGAAATCGGAAGATCAAAGCTTAAACCTCAGGTGCCTAATTGCAAGTGAAAATCGCCACTTTGTAGCGTTAAAATGGTTTCATTTTTGTCATTTTCAAGGAGCTGTCCCATTTCAATTAAATGAAAAAAAGCAGAACGTTGAATTAAGGCATTGATGCCAAAACGCACATATACATAAGGACGCAATTCACTTTCATATTCACGCATAAACACGGGATGCGCCTGATCCATAATCACCACATCCTGTGTGGTCGTGGTGAATTGAATATAAGTCTTTCCATCAATCTCGACCTGATCAACCTGATTGACAAATAAAGGCTCATCTTCTACTTCAATTTCAATCTGCTCAACCGGAGTCTTTAAGTAGAACTTGTCCTGTTCTTTCCAGAGCACGGTTGAGAAAAGCTCAATCAAGGCTTGTCGTTTGATCAATTGACCTTCGTGCCACCATTCTCCATTGGCTTTTACCTTCAAATCCATTGCACCACAATGCTTCGGGTTAAATTGGTCTAATGGGGGGATTGACCTTTTGTGACCGGCCTGTGCATCTTTTAAGTATTGTGCAATGTCCATTAAATTTTTATCATCGGGAATAGCTACTTTTTTCGTCGGATTTGGTGAATTATTTTGATTAATCATAACTAAAGACCCTGCTGACGGAAAAATAATATGATTCAGCCAATTGGCTAGATCAAGGTTTAAAACTATACTAGCCCACAATATAAAAGGCACGATACTAAAATTGTGTCTGGGCATACAGAACACTCATGGCAGCACCGGAATAATGACGGTCGCCACCTTCTAATGATATGAGGAATCCTACATGGAACACATCGAACGTGAATCGATGGAGTTTGACGTCGTCATCGTAGGTGCAGGACCGGCCGGTCTTTCTGCAGCGATCAAGATCCGTCAACTTGCAATTGAAAACAACCTGAACGATCTGTCGGTTTGTGTCGTGGAAAAAGGCTCTGAAGTCGGTGCGCATATCCTCTCTGGTGCTGTACTAGAGCCACGTGCGATCAATGAATTATTCCCTGACTGGAAAGAACAAGGTGCACCTTTAAATGTTCCAGTGACCGAAGACAAGACCTATTTCCTGCTTTCGGATGAAAAATCACAAGAAGCGCCACACTGGATGGTGCCTAAAACCATGCATAACGATGGCAACTATGTTATCTCGCTCGGCAACGTGGTGCGCTGGTTGGGTCAAAAAGCGGAAGAGCTGGAAGTATCGATCTTCCCAGGCTTTGCCGCTGCTGAAATTCTGTACCATGCAGATGGTTCGGTGAAAGGCATTCAAACCGGTGACATGGGCATTGGCAAGGATGGCGAACCGACACATAACTTTACTCCGGGCTATGAACTGCATGCCAAATATACCCTGTTTGCTGAAGGCTGCCGTGGTCACCTCGGCAAGCGTTTAGTTGCCAAATACAACCTCGATAAAGATTCAGATCCACAACATTACGGTATCGGGATTAAAGAGCTTTGGGAAATTGATCCTGCTAAACACAAGCCCGGTCTGGTGATGCACGGTGCCGGCTGGCCTCTTGCCGAGACCGGTTCTTCAGGTGGCTGGTGGTTATACCACGCTGAAAACAATCAGGTCACTTTGGGTATGATCATCGATCTTTCCTACACTAACCCGCATATGTATCCATTTATGGAAATGCAGCGTTGGAAAACCCACCCGCTGATCAAACAGTACCTGGAAGGCGGCAAGCGTATTTCTTATGGCGCGCGTGCCGTGACCAAAGGTGGCTTTAACTCGCTACCTAAATTCACCTTCCCGGGTGGCTCTTTAATTGGTGATGATGCAGGCTTCCTGAACTTTGCCAAAATCAAAGGCTCACATACCGCGATGAAATCCGGCATGCTCTGTGGTGAAGCAGTGTTTGAAGCCATTGCTGCCGGTGTGGAAAAAGGTGGTGACCTTGCGGTTGCACGTGTGACTGAAGGTGAAGATTTCTTCACTAAAGAATTGACGGCTTATACCGACAAGTTCAACAACAGCTGGCTAAAAGAAGAGTTATATAACTCGCGTAACTTTGGCCCGGCGATGCATAAATTCGGTACATTCGGTGGTGGTGCATTTAACTTCATCGATCAGAATGTCTTTAAAGTGCCATTTACACTGCATGATCTTGTTCTTGACTATGCAGCACTAAAAACACAGGCAGCAGAAACCTTTAAGCCGAATTATCCAAAACCGGATGGCAAGCTGACCTTTGACCGCCTGTCTTCGGTGTTTGTATCGAATACGGTACATGAAGAAAACCAGCCAGCGCATTTAAAACTGACTGACGCTTCAATTCCAGTGAACGTGAATCTGCCGAAATGGGATGAGCCTGCTCAGCGTTACTGCCCTGCGGGAGTTTATGAAATCATGGAAAATAATGATGGCTCGAAACGTTTCCAGATCAATGCAGCCAACTGTGTACACTGCAAGACCTGTGACATTAAAGACCCATCTCAGAACATCACCTGGGTAACGCCTGAGGGTGGCGGTGGTCCGAACTATCCAAACATGTAATTTGATTGTGGATGGTTTGGGCTTTGCTTGAACTATTCAAACAAATTAAAAAAATCCCTGCTTAATGCAGGGATTTTTATTAGGCTTTGAGAAAGAAACTGACTCGAAATCCCTCTAGCCTTTCTTGACTAAATAATGAAACTCTTTATTGCCGTTTTCATCTAAACGTTCTTCCTGCAATAACAGCTCATGTCCCAAATGCATACAGAATTTCGGAATGTCCCAAGAGGTTGAATTATCTGTTGCAAATACTTCCACCACATCGCCAGACTTGGATTTACGAATCGCCTGATGCAGCATCATCACCGGTTCAGGGCAACGTAATCCACGGGTATTTAGTTGAATGCTTGGAGTAACAGAGGGTTCAGACATCAAAAAACTCAGGTTTAGAATCTGCAATTATTTTAGCATAAACATCAAGACCCGGTGAAATACAGCAAAATGAAAAAGATAGCCTTTTTTTTTGACTCAATTACCCATGATTTAGATCAATATTAGCGATAGACAACTGTATTTTCTACGGTATGATGAAAATTATGTTTTTTAGATATTAAGCGTCTTTAGGAAAGATCATGCACGAGGAATCAGGCCCGTCGTGGGGCATGCGCGGCTTACGCAAATGGTTGGGTACAGCACCCGAAACTCGCGACGAACTGTTAAAATTAGTACAAGATTCACGTCGTTTTTTAGAACCCGATACAGTGGCCATGCTTGAGGGCGTACTTGACCTGCCTGCCACTAAAATTCGTGAGGTCATGACCCCGCGAACTGCCATGATCAGCTTGCAAGAAGATGATCAACTGCTTGATATCCTGCATGTGCTGGTTGAGTCTGCCCATTCACGTTTTCCTGTTTTTTCATCTGACCAGCCGGATAATGTGGTCGGCATTTTATTGGCCAAAGACCTATTGCCATTCCTGACTGAGCCGACATCTAAAGTGGACATTCGCGCCTTAATGCGCCAACCACTGTTTGTGCCGGAAAGCGCACGTTCTGACCAGGTGATGCGGATGTTGAAAAACACCCAGACCCATATTGCTGTAGTGATTGATGAATATGGCACGACTTCAGGCCTAGTGACACTGGAAGACATTCTGGAAGAGATTGTCGGTGAAATTGAAGATGAGCATGACAAGGTGGATGAAGAAGCCCAGTACATTGTTCCCGATCAAGATCCACACACGGCGAATACCTGGCTGGTTCAGGCGCTTACACCAATTGAACACTTTAACAATGTTTTAGATGCTGAATTTTCTGATGATGAAGTAGAAACTGTCGGCGGTTTATTGCTTCAGGAAATGGGTCTAGTCAGCGATTTACAAGGTCAAGTGATTGAACTTGAGAATTGGGAATTTACCATTTTGGAAGCAGATGCACGTACTATTCATCTGATTCGAGCTGTCCGTAAATGAGAACTTACTTTGATAAGCTGTTAAATTCATCTCAACAACACAAGCAGCTCCCTTTTATTTATCCCTTTTTAATTTCGCTTTTTTCAGGTGCCATGTTCAGTTTTGCACTGGCACCTTATTATTACTGGTGGCTGGCCCTGCTGTCTCCAGCTTTGCTCTATGCTTCACTGCGTAAACGTTCTGCTCCACAGGCTTTTTTCATTGGCTGGGCTTACGGCTTTGGCTTGTGGTTTGTCGGTGCCTTCTGGTTATATACCTCGATTCATGTCTATGGGGATACCAGTGCCTTTTTAAGTGTGCTGATGATTGCTTTTATGGCCTTGGTGATGGGCTTGTTTACCGCATTGCAAACTTGGATCTATCGTCGCTTTTTCCCGGAAACACCGCTGACTTTTGCGCCGCTTTGGGTATTCTTTGAATGGGCAAAAACCTGGGTATTTACCGGTTTCCCTTGGTTATTTGCAGGGTATGCGTTTACCGAGCGCTTCCTAGATAACTATGCGCCACTGTTTGGGATCTTCGGTGTCTCGTTTGTAGTGATTATCTTAGCCTGTGCGCTGGTGGAAATCCTGAATAAACGCATGTTCTGGATTATCCCTTCAGCCCTGATACTGCTGGGCGCTTGGGGTGCTTCCTACCTTCAGTTTGTGGAACAAAAAAATGAGAAGCCGCTTTCCGTTTCATTAATTCAGGGCAACATTCCACAAGACCTGAAATGGCTGACAGAGTATCAAGTCAAAACCTTGATGATCTATGCCAATTTAAGCCGGACTGAATGGGGACGCGATCTGATTGTCTGGCCAGAATCTTCGATTCCTATGTTCCAGACCGATATCGAACCTTTCCTCGATGCCATGAAAGTTCAGGCAGAAAAATCTGGAACGGCTTGGGTCACCGGCCTTCCTTATTGGGATTTGAAAGAATCCAAAAATGAACAACACCCAATGTACTACAACAGCATTATGGCAATAGGTGATGAATCTGAAGGCCTATATAAAAAGCAACGTCTGGTTCCTTTTGGTGAATATGTGCCTTTATCTGGCTGGCTCAGTTGGGTATTGCCGGCATTGCAAAATGATCCGTCCATGAGCGGTTTTTCTCGTGGTGCGCGAGACCAAAAACCATTAGACGTAAAAAATCATGCTCTGGGTGCAGCCATCTGTTATGAAGTGGCTTATCCGAACCTGACCCGTCGTAATGCCAGTCAAAGCGATTATCTGGTCACTGTCTCTAATGATGCCTGGTTTACCGGCACTGCTGGCCCTTGGCAACATTTACAAATGGTGCAAATGCGCGCCAAAGAAAATGGCCGCTGGTTTATTCGTGCCACCAATACCGGTGTCACTGCATTTATTGATCATCATGGGCATATTGTAAAACAGGCACCCACCGATCAAACCGCGATACTGCGTGGAGAACTTCCAGCGATGCAAGGCGAAACCTTGTATATGCGCTTAAGCGACTGGCCTGTACTGATTGTGTCGGTATTATTATTACTGCTTGGTCTACGCTTTAGACCACGTAAAGTGGATGTGTCATTTAAATCACGGCGTTAATATTCACTCTCAAAAGTCCCCCTTTAGAAAAGGGGGATTTAGGGGGATTGTTCTTCATGCGATGGGGAAGGATTCGAGTAAAAATAACTTTAGAGAACCTCTCCCTAACCCTCTCCTAAAAGGAGAGGGAATTTGCAGCAATAAAAAACCGAGGCATTAACCTCGGTTTTTTTATTCAATTGGTTTTATAACTGGGTGACCAGATAGGACACCAAGACAGTTAAAAACAACATAGGAATATAGCGATAAATTTTTACTACCATGTGTTCTAAAGCTGAAGTCTGTTGTTGTTTTAAGTTGAGTACCGTCGCTTTTAAGGCAGACCAAAAGCACAATATAAATAATGCACTCAATACACTGATTGCAAAAAAGCCCACCATAATCTGGCTACTTCCTTCGGTTGCATTCCATAAGGTTAAAATGCCCTGACTCATGGGAAGCAAACTCAAAATTAAAAGAACAGACTTGAGCATTGCCCAATGAAATTGGTTAATTTCATCCGATATTATGAATGCTTTCATTCCATTCTCTCCGACAAAACCTTTGCCATTCAGAACATTATGCAAGCTTTTGAATAAATAGAAAGTCTATTTCCATTCACATATAATCATTATTGTAACTATCAAATATGGGAATAATTCTTATTATAACTATCAAACAGAGATTATTATATAATTTCAATAAATCCAATAACTTAATTTATATTTTATAATCAAGATGTATTATCACTTCACTTAGTATTGCGGAGCATCATTCAGTGAAGTGATCTATTTTATATGCTTAAAATAATTAAGGATTTTAATTAAGGCTGATAATAAATATCGGCATCTGTACCTTCGCCGCCTTCTTTACCATCGGCACCAAAAGAATATAAATCGAATGGACGGCCTTCAGCACCGGGAATCACATATTGAATATCATTATCCCAACTGTCTTTTGGATAACCACCTTTAACATAACCACCCTGCATCCAGTTTTTTGCCGAAGCCGGCTGATTGACCAAAGCATCTAAACCACCATCCTGCATGGACGGGTATTTACCGTTATCCAGTTTATATTGATCTAACGCTCCGGCTACCCCTTTTAAGGTAATGGCCGATGTATCCACCTTGGCTTTTTCACCACGCCCCATAACATTCGGAACGATGAGTGCTGCAAGCACACCCAAAATAACAATCACCACCATCACTTCAATCAAAGTAAAACCAGTCTGCTTATTAAGTTGATTCCGTTTCATTCAATTTCTCTCATTCATCTTGATACTTTAGAAAGTCTAATTCGCTTTCAACTATTCGAAGAATTTACCCTAATTCTATTTAAATCATATTATTCATATTCACGATTGGCAGCATCACCGCAATAACGATTACCAGCACGATACTGGCCATCAATACCAACATGAGCGGTTCAAGCAGAGCCAGTAAAGTTGAAATGAGGGTGGTCACTTCCCGATCCTGCATGGTCGAGGCACGTGCCAGCATACGGTCCAGCTCACCCGATGCTTCACCACTTTTGATCATTTGTACCATCATCGGTGGGAAATAACCACTACGCTCCAGTTGCGTGGCCAGGTTGCCGCCTTCGGTAACGCGTTCGGCTGCCAGGTTAACAGAATCACGGATGACCCAGTTATTACTCACTGCAGCGCCAATTTTAAGCGCATCTACCAAAGGCACCCCAGATTGGGTCAAAATGGATAAAGTACTGGCAAAACGGGCGGCATTGATACCACGTGATAATTTACCCAATAATGGCAATTTCAGGGTTAAGCGGTCAAATGCATAATGTCCGGCTGTGGTTCTTAAAAAGCGTAGCAGCCCAGTAAAACCCACCACACCCGCGACCAGTAAAAATGGCCATGCTACCCGTATAAAGTCGCTGGCTTTCATTAAGGCAACCGTGATCCACGGCAAGGCATCTTTACTTTGATCAAAAGTCTTGACGATGTCGGGAACCACATAGGTCATCAGCCCCATCACAATCGCAAAGGACATCAGCATCAAGATAATGGGATAAATCATCGCGCCCTGCACTTTCTTTTGCATGGCAAAGCGGTTTTCGGTGTAATCTGCTAACTGATCCAGAATTAAATCCAGATGTCCTGAGCGTTCACCGGCGGCGATGGTGGCGATATATAAATCCGGTAAACGCCCTGCTTGCTGCAAGGCATTGGCCAGTGAATGCCCTTCCATGACTTTTGAACGCACTGACATCAACAGGTTTTGCACATGGACTTTTTCACTTTGTTTGCCCACAGCCCGCAGCGCTTCTTCTAAAGGAATTGCCGCTGCCACCAGCACTGAAAGCTGCCGGGTAAACAAGGCCAAATCATAAGCGGTAATTTTTTTCTGAAACCAGCGGGTGGAATTTTGCTTGTCTTTTTGCTCGACAGGATCAACCGTCACAGGAATAAGCGCTTTATCTCTCAGCTGTTGACGGATTTGACGTGCAGAATCACCCTCTAACACGCCTTTTTGCTGCTTCCCTGAAGCATCAATGGCAGTAAATTGATATGCAGGCATTGTGATGCTCTAATTTTCTAAAATTTGCTTCAGCGCTGTTGCGTCTGACCACCAAAATCATTCATATTCTTAGATATTCATGATTTGCTCACTCTAACATAACTCGACCTTTAGCACGACGAAATTTGATCAGGACCATTTGACCCTTATTTATGCCAAATACACCATCGACTCCAGCCGACATTTATCGCATTCGTGTTGCAGTACCCGTACATATCTATGACTGCTTTGACTATACATTGACTGCTGAACAATACCAGCAAGCCGAAGTGGGAGCGCGTGTTGCAGTATCATTTGGACGGCAAAATCTGGTCGGGATTATTGTTGAAAAATTAACGGCCGACACCCCAATTGATCCGCGTTTTAAGCTTAAAGCCATCACCGAGCTGTTAGATAAGCATGCTCTTTTAGATGCCAAAGTTTTAAATTTATTGACCTGGTCAGCTCAATATTACCAATTTCCGATTGGCGAAGTTTTTCAGAGTGCTCTCCCCACTTTCTTGCGTCAGGGCAAACCGTATAATTTATTGGCGCGGCTATGGAAAGTGCTGGATTTGCATGCCGAAGACAAGCTGACGCGCTCTGAAAAACAGCAACAGGCTTATAAAGTTTTAAAACTGCATCCTCAAGGCACCACAGAAAATATTTTAAATTTGGCCGGAATTGAGACAGCGACACTCAAAGCTCTGGAAAAAAAGGCCATTGTGGCATGCATTCTGGAACATCAGGATTTTCGCCCGCAAGCGGTCACACTGGCGCAAATGCCATTAACAGCAAATGAAGATCAGAAGAAAGCCATTCAACAGGTATTGAAAGCACAGAAAAAATATCAGGCTTTTTTGCTGGATGGTCTGACCGGTAGCGGTAAAACTGAAGTCTATTTACAGATCATGCAAGAGGTGCTGAAACAGGGCAAGCAAGTCTTGGTTTTAGTCCCTGAAATTGGGCTTACCCCACAGACCATTAGCCGTTTCCAGTCACGTTTTCACGGCAATATCGTATTGCTACATTCAGGACTAAACGATTCCAAACGTCTACAAGCCTGGCAAGCGGCACAAACCGGCAAAGCCTCGATTATTCTGGGAACCCGTTCGGCCATTTATACCCCGCTGCCAAATTTGGGCTTGATCATTTTAGATGAAGAACACGACCTTTCATTTAAACAACAAGAAGGCTTTCGCTACCATGCACGCGATGTTGCGATGTATCGGGCTCATTTAGAAAGCTGTCCGATTATTTTGGGTTCAGCCACCCCGAGTATTGAAAGCTATGCCCTGGCTGAATCAGGAAAAATGACCCGTTTAGAGCTGAATCAGCGTGCGGGTGTGGCACTAATGCCCAAGATTCATCTGATTGATCTGAAAATTGCCCAAAAGCAAAATGGGATTAGCCAAAGTCTGATTGATGAAATTCAAAAACGTCTGGATAAAAAAGAACAGGTGTTGGTGTTTTTAAACCGCCGTGGTTATGCACCAGTACTGATTTGTGAAAGCTGTGCCTGGCAGGCCAAGTGCCCGCATTGTGATGCCAACTTTACCGTGCATCGACAGCCTTATCAGCATTTGCATTGTCACCATTGTGGCAGCATTCACCGCATGCCCGATCATTGCCCGCAGTGCAAGCATAGCGAATTAAAACCTCTTGGTCTGGGCACCGCCAAAGTGGAAGAACATTTACAACAACTGTTCCCTAACTTTGACGTAATTCGGGTGGATCGCGATTCCACCAGTCGGGTCGGCAGCTGGCAAAAAATTTATGACAAGATTCAAAAAAGTGAACCGGTGATTCTGCTCGGTACACAAATGCTGGCCAAGGGACATCATTTTCCTTACGTCACCTTAGTGGCTATTTTGGATATTGATTCAGGTCTGCTCAGTGTTGATTTCCGTGCCACCGAACGCACGGCACAACTGATTGTCCAAGTGGCCGGTCGTGCCGGACGCGGTGAACGCAAAGGTGAAGTCTATTTACAAACCTTGAGACCGGATCATCCTCTACTCAATACCTTAATCCAACAGGACTATCGTCATTTTGTCAAACAGACGCTAAAAGAACGCCAAGCTGCACTACTGCCGCCTTTCCGTTATGCAGCATTGATTCGCTGTGAATCGAAAAGTCAGGAACAGAACCAGGAATTCTTGCAGCAGCATGCTCAAGCTTTAAGACAGGTTTCAGAAAACCTGATTGATATCTGGGGGCCCATTCCTGCCCCGATGGAACGTAAGGCTGGGCGTTATCAGGCACATATGGTGCTGCTGTCACAGGATCGTGCCCGATTACATTTTTATATCCGTACCTGGTGGCAAAATATGTTGCATCAAAAGCCCTCAAGCATGAAACTGACACTCGATATAGATCCTCAAGAATTAAGCTAAATCCGAACTCATGTTTGGTTTAATTTTTTTGCAATTCAAATCAATTCCAGGATGAACTGATGTCGTTACTGTTACAAATCACGATTTTCCTCGGTGCTTCACTACTCTTGGTGCCACTCGCCAAGCGTTTTGGTATTGCCACGGTACTCGGGTATTTGTTTACAGGTATTTTGCTCGGTCCCGGCGTATTGAATATGGCCAGTGACCCGGAAGCCATTCAGGAACTGGCCGAATTTGGCGTGATTTTGTTGATGTTTATTATTGGCCTGGAGCTGCGCCCCCAACGGCTCTGGGAAATGCGTAAGTCCATCTTCCTGATGGGCAGCTTGCAGGTCGGGATTACCGGGGTGATTCTGGCCATCCTGACCTTTTTTGCCTTAAACCAGAGCCTTTCTGCCAGCTTTGTGATTGGTATGGCGCTGGCGCTATCCTCTACCGCCTTTGTGTTACAGTTACTGGCAGAAAAACAGCAACTGAATACCACTTTCGGGCAACAATCTTTTTCCATTTTACTGTTTCAGGATATTGCGGCCATTCCGCTACTGGCTATTATTCCGCTATTGGCAGGCACCGAATCGACCCATCACGGCATTGCCTATTTTGCTGCAATCATTGCCACCTTTAGCGGTTTGTTCCTGTTTAGCCGTTATATGATGCGGCCATTTTTCCGCTTTGTGGCCAAAAGCGGGGCGCATGAACTGATTACCGCTGTCGGCTTGTTTATTGTACTCGGTGTCGTGGTGCTAATGGATGTGCTCGGGATCAGCACCACCCTGGGGGCTTTCTTAACCGGGGTATTGTTGGCCGACTCCGAATTCAGGCATGAACTGGAAGCCAGTATCGCGCCCTTTAAAGGCTTACTGCTGGGTTTATTCTTTATGACCGTCGGCATGACCACACAATTATCCTTACTGGTGGATATGCCGTGGCTGATCATTGGCGGTGCAGTGGTTTTAATGCTGGTCAAAAGCGTGACCCTGACGGCCATTGCCCGTTATTTAAACTATTCATGGCGCAACAGCTTGCTGCTTGCTACCTGTCTGGCCCAAGGCGGTGAATTTGCCTTTGTGGTACTCAAGGTGGCCAGTAGTGAAAAAGTACTCACTCAAGCCATGCTTGAGCCTTTGACCTTGATTGTGACCCTTTCCATGGTGCTCACTCCAATGCTGTACTGGATCATCAGCAACTGGATTATTCTGCTTATCGATAAAGAAAAAGCGCCAGTTTATGATGAAATTCCAGATCGCCATAACCCAATGATCATTGCCGGATTTGGGCGTTTTGGACAGATCATTGCCCGTATTGCGCATTTACAGCATCAGTCCTTTACTGCCATTGACAGTAATCTGGAAAAAGTCGATTTCGTGCGGAATTATGGCGGTACTGTATACTATGGTGATGCTACACAACCGGATATCCTACGTTCTGCAGGTGTTGAACACGCCAAGGTTTTTGTTCTCGCGATTGATGATATTGAAGACTCGATGAATGTGGCACGTCATATTCGCTTAAACTATCCTAATCTGAAACTTTTGGTTCGTGCACGCGATCGTCATCATGTGCATTTACTGCGGGATTTAGGCGTAGAACATATCTGGCGTGAAACCTATTTATCGTCTATGGGTATGGCCTATCGAGCCTTGCGTGAATTAGATATCAGTGAAGAAGATGCTTATAAAAGTATTGAACTGTTCCGCGATTACGATGAAAAATTATTGCTTCAGCAACAACGGGTGTATACCGATGAACAAAAGATTTATGAAACCCATCGTAATGCTTTGGCCGAGCTGGAACATTTATTTGAAAGTGATGCGCAGATTCGTCAAGAACCTACTGGCGTCAATTTACAACGTGGCTTAGCACATCAGCGTATTGATGTCACAAGAGATGATAGTAACTAGCTTGTGTTTTACAATATAGACACCATTAACACGGGCTATTGGAGAAATTTATGTCTGAATTACGTCAACGCTTTTATATTGAGAATTGCCCGATTCGTGGTGAAGTGGTCCATCTTGAAAGCGTTTTGCAAACGATCCTCGCGCAGCGTGATTATCCGCAAGCCATTCAAATTCTTTTGGGAGAAATGCTGAGTGCCACGGCATTACTGGCCAGCACCCTGAAAATTAAAGGCCGGATCAGCCTGCAAATTCAGGCAGCCGGCACGTTCAAATGGGCTATGGCAGAATGTAACCATCGCGGTGAGTTACGTGCATCGGCCGATTATGAAGAAGATCCGCGCTTCTTTCAGGCAGAAAACAGCAGCACGGTGTTTAACGCTTTGGTCAATCCAATCCTGTTTATCAACATTGAACCTGAGTTTGGTGAACGCTATCAGGGCATTATTGCCCTTGAGCACGATACGCTGGCCGGTTGTTTAATGCAGTATTATGATTTATCTGCACAGATTCCGACAAAAATTGTTTTGGCCAGCACGGCCGAACGCTCTGGCGGTCTGCTGATCCAACTATTGCCACGTAATAGTGAAGAAGAGCAGCAGCGTGTGGATGAAGACCTTTGGCCACGCCTGACCATGCTGACCGAAACCCTGAAAGCGGAAGAACTTACAGAGCTTGAACCGACTGAAATTCTTTACCGTTTGTATAATGAAGAAGATGTGCGTTTACCCGCAGTGGAACAATTAAGCTTTGGCTGTACCTGTTCTAAAGAGCGTTGTGCCAATGCGCTCATTCAAATCGGTGTGGAAGCAGTACGCGAAACTTTAGAGTTCCAGAACCCGATTACCATGGATTGCCAGTTCTGTAGCACCCGCTATACCTTTACCGCAGAAGAAGCTTTTGGTTTATTTGGTAAACACCTAAGCTAATGCGATTCAAGTAAATAAAATCAGAGTGGCGATAACAGCTGCTCTTTTTTTATCGCCAGATTGAGTAGCGACTTTTCTGTTCTTTTTTATACAAGTTTTATCTACTTGTAATCTAAATATTTTAAAGTACAATTCCACAGCAAAATAAAGCAGCTCATTTTTTTAAGGCTTTATTTTTACTGAAAAAAAATAAATTAATTATTGGAACCACCACATGAACACAAAAATAATTGTGACTACCCTCTTGCTTCTTGCCTGTCCTTTTATTCAGGCCCAAGTACCTGACTTAGTGGGGACATGGAAAACGATTGATGACAAGACCGGCTATGCCCGTGCTGAAGTCTTCATTAGCCAACAACAAAATGGGACTTATCTGGGGAAAATTGTCAAAGTACATGGTGTTCCAAACCAGACTGCAATTGATCATTGCGAAAAATGCAAAGGCAGCTTGAAAAATGCCCCTTTAATTGGCTTAGCTATTTTGACCGGATTTAAGCAAAACCCGAAAAATAAAAATGAATTCATTGAGGGGCATATTCTTGATCCACTTTCTGGTCATACCTATCAAAGCAAAGGACATCTGAATACCCGAGGCAATGTACTGACCTTACGTGGTTTTATGGGGACCAGTTTGCTCGGCCGAACCGTATCCTGGATTAAAACGGAATAAAACCTGGAAGAAGGTCATCACAAGTTTTGATCTGGCAAATGATTCAGAACTTGTGATCTCCCTCTTTAGCACCCTACGATCTTGCTGGCATTCCTCCTGCTCACCCATTTCATAACTCGATCACCCTGACCTAGAAAGCAAGCAGCAGACAACTCGCTGTGTTGCACATAGGCCAGCGAGCAATCGCAGAAAATCTTATATTCTTTTTTAATTTATGGTCTTACTTACTGTGGGATAAAATATAAATGAAAGAAAAGTTCAATATTTCAGCCCTTACCCGGACATTTTTTGAATACGGATTGCTAAAAAACTGGATTTCAGCGCATAACTTATTATTTATGTGATTTATATAACAATTTAATCATTTGATTTTATACCTGTTTGCCGCTATAAATTAGGCGTTTTACTCTAAAATTAAAAAATAGTTCATTCAACAGGGGAAATTAGTGAAGAATTTATATAAAGGGATTTTGACCGGGGTAATTTTAGCTGCTGTTTCATCTTTCAGTTTTGCTGAAAATGATCCCTTGGTGGGCAAATGGAAAACCATTGATGACCGGACCGGTTATTCCCGTGCTGATGTAGAAATCAGCAAAAAGCCGGATGGCACCTACGAAGGGGTCATCGTCGCGACCCGTAATGTACCTGGTACAGAAAAAATGGTCCTCTGCTCAAACTGCCCAGGCAACTTAAAAAATAAACCGTTTATTGGCCTACCTTTTATTTGGGGATTTAAACAGAATCCGGACAATCCACGCGAATTTAATCATGGTCGCGTACTTGATCCGATTGGCGGCAAAGTTTACAAGGGCAAAGCACGCATCAGTGCCAGTGGCAAGCACTTAAACCTGCGTGGTTATGTCGGTGTATCGGTGATTGGCCGCAGTGTGACATGGATTAAATATTGATCTTATTCATGATTTGCGAAGGTTCCGGTTACGGAGCCTTTTTTGTCATAATTTGAAACAATAAGGCACAGATCAATACTGTTTCAGAACTATGAAAAGCATAATAATGATTAAAACATGATCAATCCCAGATTCCCATTATATGCCTCAAAATCATTATGAAGTTCTTGGCATTAACCGAAATGCCACCCAAGATCAAATCAAAAAAGCCTACCGGAAATTGGCTCGAAAATATCATCCCGATGTCAGCAAAGAAACCGATGCTGAAACAAAAATGCAAAGTATTAATGTCGCTTATGACACGCTAAGCAATGAAGAAAAGAAAGCTGAATACGATTTCCAGCTTGATCATCCTGAAGCTTTTTATCAATCTGGAGCACAGACTGGCACAGGAGGTTTTGACCATAACCAATTTTACCGTCAGGGTTTTAACCAGCAGCAGTCCGATTTTAGTGGTTTTGAAGACCTTTTTGGACGTTTTGGTTCAGGTTTTGGCGGAGCCAACTACCAATATCAAAATCAGCAAAGACAGCAACAGCGCAGTTATCAGGGTGAAGACCAACATGCCAGCATAGAGGTTGATCCGGCGATTGCTTATCAGGGAGCCACTCAACAGATTACCTTACAGATTCCGACTTTAAATGCCTATGGCGAGCCGGAGGTTCAACGTAAAACCTTGCAGGTCAAAATTCCTAAAGGCATGAAAGAAGGACAAAATATCCGTCTCTCTGGACAAGGACAAAGTGGCATCAACGGAGGCAAGAATGGTGATCTGTATATCGAGATTCACTATAAAGACACTGCACGGATCCGGGTTGAAGGTGCCGATATTTATTACAACGTGGATATCGCACCTTGGGAAGCAGCATTAGGTCAAGGCATTGAAATATCGACACCCGAAGGTAAAAAAATTCAGGTGAATGTGCCTAAAAATGCCAAAACCGGTCAACAGTTACGACTCAAGGACAAAGGGATTCCAAGCAAGATACCCGGCCATCTCTATCTGGTTTTAAATATCGTGTATCCAACTGCACAAACTGAACATGAACAGCAGGCTTATCAAGCTTTTTCCGATGCTTTTGCAACATTTAAGCCTCGCAATGCTTAAGGAGAACATCATGGCGACTATTCATTATCGTGAAATAATATCTGATGAATTTAATCCTGCAGATGTCATTGATGAACATTACAGTTTTGATTTAAAGCATTTTGCTGATGCGTGTGGGCAAAGTCCGGAATGGGTTTTGCAGTTGCTTGAATACGATATTTTAGACACGCGTCCAGAAGAAAGAATTCATCAATTTTTTGGTGATGATGTTTCGCGTGCACGTCGGGCCTACCGTTTACAACGCGACTTTGATGCCAGCTTTTCTGCTGTGGCAATGATGCTCGACTTGATTGATGAAGTGCAACGATTACGCAAGCAGGTGAAACACTTCAATGTAAAAGATGCTTAAGGCTACTTTTCTGCCTCCAGCGTACCGTTTATATAACAGGTCCGTGGTGGTTATTTTGTTCTGAAATTCAACGCTGGAGAATAATCTAGGCTTATGAAAACCAAAGAATGCAATAAAAAAGTGAAGAGAATGTTTCCTGAATATCAGGAATTGATCCATAAACTACGACATGATGATCCTCATTTCGCAAAAATATTTGAGAGCCATCAGGAACTCGATAAGGAGATTACTCAGCTTGAGCTCAATCCGATCAATTTAATTAATGATGATATTGATTCATTAAAACGCAAGAAGCTCAAAATGAAAGATGAAATTTATAAAATTTTGTCGCAGAGTGTTCAGGTGAGCTAATCTTCCAGCAGACTAAAAATGGCAAAGACCATTTTGGGGTTTGAATGAACTGACAGGATTGTGCATCAAATATAGCGAGTAGGAATAAAAACTGACCTTTTATTTTAACTTGGTCAGTTTTTCAACTTCTTTCATGGTTTCCTTGACCGATTGCTTAATCGGCTCATAGTTTAAAAACCAGAACAGGTTCACGTGTTGATCTTGATGTTGTTGGGCCAATAAATCAATCACGCTCTTTTCCCCGCGCCCCACCAGATGGCGACGATAAAAATAATAAACCAACAGTATCGTAGTGATCAGCATTACCATCAGCATGCTCCAAAACCCGGTTGGAGATTTTAAACCTGGAATAAATTCAAAGTTCATCCCATACACCCCGGTCAATAAAGTCAGAGGGGCAAAAATTGCGGTGATAATAGCCAGAATACGCATATTTTCATTGGTCTGGTTAGCAATTGCAGAAAAATGCAAATCTATAGCTGCCTGAATGGAGGCACGAAGACGAACCATATGCTTTTGAATCCGGCCCACATGGCTAACCAGATCATCCATCCGCACCAGCATAATATCTTGCCGTTCAGACTTCTTCTTGCCTTTTAAATGGGGGTAATTATCTACAATTTCATCGCGTAGTTCTTGTAAGGCATCAATCTGTTCTTCGCAAAGATTCTCTACTTGCTGAAAAGTCATGCTTTCCTGAAATAACTGATTCCATTTGGTAAATCTGCGATGACCTTGCAGCAATTCTTGCTGCCAAAACTCTACACGCCGGGTCAGGGGGACACGTAAATCTAAATAACCATCTACAATGCTATTCAATAATCGTAAAGCCAGGTCTAAGGGGGTAGTGGAAACTTTGCGTGATTTGCTTTGATCTTGAGCAGGACGGATAAAATTCATTTCAATCCGTGAGATATAATTCTCAACCGCCCTATTGCCTTGTTCACGCACTGTAATTAGCACCTGAGGCGTCATGATAAAGCTAACCGGTGTGGTGGCTAAACCAAACATCTTTTCATGCTGTTCCAGCGCTTGTGCCCCGGTCTTAATATCATCATCAGGTGTAATCAATTTACGAAAAATCAGTAAATCATAATTTTCCATGGTATCGAAGGTACAAGGATGCTCTAGGTTCAAAACATCTTTCAAATGAAACTCGTTTAATATCAGCTGAGTATATTGATAAATTTCTTTTTGCCACTCATCCGCACGGTTCACTACATCTTCCCGGGTGCAATCTATCCATACAAAGACTGGTTCAGCTTCAGTATTTTGGTCTTTTTGTACAAAAATATGCTGTTCAGTAGGATGTTGGTAGAAATAATAAACCTGCATATAAACAATTCTCTGGTGTACTTTCTTATTGTTGGATTGATTGAAGTTTCAATAATTCAAAGCTGCGATCTGGCATAAAATTATGAGCTGCGCGCAAGCGTTAAGCAATAACATACAACTGGATTTGCAAATTTTAAATCAAATTTTCTCTCTGCCCATAAAAAAGCCCTGAGCAAGCCAAAGTCAAAACTTTAGCGAAGCACAGGGCTTTCTTTATAAATATTCACATGGTTAACCCATGTGAATACTCAAACCATTAAGCTTGTTCGATGTCTTTCATAGTCAATTTGATACGACCACGGTTGTCGACATCAGCAACTTGAACCTTGATTTCTTGACCTTCTTTCAATACGTCTGCAACGTTCGCAATGCGTTCGTTAGAGATTTGAGAGATGTGAAGTAAACCATCAGTACCAGGAAGGATGTTTACGAACGCACCGAATTCAACGATACGAATTACTTTACCGGTGTAGATTGTACCTGGTTCGATTTCAGCAGTAAGCGCCTGGATTTTTGCAACAGCAGCCATCGCAGCAGCTTTAGTTTCACCAAATACGCGAACTGTACCGTTATCTTCGATATCGATAGCAGCTTTAGTTTCTTCAGTGATTGCACGAATAGTCGCGCCGCCTTTACCAATGACATCACGGATCTTGTCAGGGTTGATGGTGATCACTTGGAATGTAGGAGCGTGCATAGAAATTTCAGGACGAGCGCGTGAAATTACTTGGTTCATTTCATTCAAGATGTGCATACGACCAGCATAAGCTTGGTTCAATGCAGACTCCATGATCTCTTCAGTAATACCTTCGATCTTGATGTCCATTTGAAGTGCAGTAATACCGTTTGCAGAACCTGCTACTTTAAAGTCCATGTCGCCAAGGTGATCTTCATCACCCAAGATGTCAGAAAGAACTGCGAAACGCTCGCCTTCTTTCACAAGACCCATCGCGATACCCGCAACTGGTGCTTTAAGTGGAACACCTGCGTCCATAAGTGATAGAGAAGCACCACATACAGAGGCCATTGAAGATGAACCGTTAGATTCAGTGATGTCAGATACGATACGGATCACGTACGGGAAGCGGTCAGCTGCAGGAAGAACCGCTTGAACACCACGACGCGCTAGACGACCGTGACCGATTTCACGACGTTTAGGACCAGATTCACGACCAGTTTCACCTACAGAGTATGCAGGGAAGTTGTAGTGCAACATGAAGTTATCAGTTTTAGTACCTGCAAGGGTATCAACCATTAACGCATCACGTGTATTACCCAAAGTCGTTGTTACCAAGGCTTGAGTTTCACCACGTGTGAACAATGCAGAACCGTGAGCACGACCTAATACGCCAACTTGTACGTCGATTGCACGAACAGTTTTCGTGTCACGACCATCAATACGTGGTTTACCAGACAAGATGTTGTCACGTACCGTGCGGTATTTTAAGTCTTCGAATAATTCGTTTACTTCGTCAGCAATGCCAGTTTCGTCATTTTCAGGAACGAATTGAGCCAATGCCTCCTCTTGAAGTGCATCAAGCGCTGCATAACGTTCATGTTTAACAGCGATTGTGTATGCTTCAGAGATTTTAGCTTCAAAAGCTTCTTTCAATTTAGTACGAAGGTCTTCGTTTTTCTCAGGAGCAGTCCAAGTAGACTCAGTTGCACCAGCTGCTGCAGCAAATTCTTTAATTGCTTGGATCGCAATTTGCATTTCGTCATGACCGAAAAGCACAGCGCCGAGCATTTGGTCTTCTGAAAGTTCTTTCGCTTCAGATTCAACCATCAATACTGCTGATTCTGTACCTGCAACCACAAGGTCAAGATCACTTTCTTTTAACTGTTCATTGTTCGGGTTAAGAACGTATTCACCATTGATTAAACCAACGCGCGCACCACCGATTGGACCACGGAAAGGCGTACCAGCGATAGCAAGCGCTGCTGAAGTACCAAGCATTGCAGCAATGTCAGCATCCATCGTTTTGTCAGAAGAAATAACAGTTGCTGTTACTTGAATTTCGTTGAAGTAACCTTCTGGGAACAATGGACGAATTGGACGGTCGATCAAGCGTGAAATTAAAGTTTCAGCTTCAGAAGCACGGCCTTCACGTTTACCGTAACCACCCGGGATACGACCTGCAGCATATTGTTTTTCTTGATAGTTAACAGTTAAGGGGAAGAAATCCTGACCTGCTTTTGCTTTTGGTTGCGCAACAACAGCAACAAGTACTGTTACGCCGCCCATAGTAATCACTACTGTGTTTGCCTGACGAGCAACACGACCTGTTTCCAGGACAACTTGATGTTGACCAAATTGAAATTCTTTACGAACAATATTAAACATTGACATGTATTTTTCTTTCCTAGTTCTTTTGAACAGTTATTCTAGTGGAGACCCCTAAGGTTTGGCATTCACATCAACTGCATAAATGACAAAGCTTAGAAGCCGACCTCACTAGACTATAAAAATGTATGAATACACTATTTTTAAACACAAAGAAGGAGCGAAACAATCGCCCCTTCCCCATTACCTAACCAAGGCCAGGTATACTTTAATTTTCAGTAATACAGCATTTAACATGCAATAGTCCGAAAAAATAAGTTTAATCGAATTAACGACGTAAACCTAAAGCAGCGATCAAAGCGCTGTAACGAGTAGCATCTTTACCTTTAAGGTAGTCAAGAAGCTTACGACGTTGGTTAACCATACGGATAAGACCGCGACGGCTATGGTGGTCGTGTTTATGTTCTTTAAAGTGACCTTGCAAATCATTGATTTGGGCAGTTAAAAGAGCTACTTGAACTTCAGGTGAACCAGTGTCGTTTTCAGCGCGAGCAAATTTAGCAACGATCTCTGCGCGATCTGCGTTTGTTAAAGCCATTCGATTTCTCCGAGATGCTTAAAAATTACATTTGATAGAAATCAATTGATTTCTCAATTGACTGCCGTGCATCACTACAGCAAGTGCGTTATTTTAAGGGAAAAGTCAGGGGATTGCAAAAAGAGAAACTGCTTTTCATCTTTTAATATCAATTCATTGAAAAAGCTTCATTTTATCGTTTGAGCTTTGAATTTATTCATTGCCGGTTAAATCCTCCCCTGAAAAAGGCGCGGTGCAAATTGTTTTCCCAGATTTAAAAAGCACTTATTTTTATGTTCTATTCATCCATGTAAGATAAAAAAAAGCCCAAGCTGGGCTTGGGCTTTTTTTGCGCTGTAGTTTCTTCTATTTTAGTTATTATTCTTTTATTTATAGTCATAATTTACGCTGTTCGCGTTTATTATTATAAACATTCCGTGTGTGAAGTTTTACTTCCTTATGTGGTAGATTCTGCCACAAAGCATTATGTAAAAAAGTGGGCTTTCTCGTATCTCTTTGTAAGCATTTTCGTACATTAATTAATATTTCTTATGTTTCATGTAATCAAAAAAATAACCACTATTTATTAAAAATTAATTACTTAAGGTTAAATAAAATATCTAACTTATACAAAAGCCGTCATATTCCTCCACATTTAATTTTTGCTTATATAACTGGGTCTGAATAGTGGCGGTTTCAGCCAATCATTTTTGTAATAAATCGTCCATTTTTGCATATAAAAAAGCCCTGTAGTCTCTCCCAAAACTACAAGGCTTAGCGGCTGTAAGTTTCCTCTTTATACTTACTTCACTGTAAGTTCGCTGTCTTTCGACATTATTATTATATTATGGCGATTTTGCTCAATTTTCCGTATCGAGCTTTTTATGTGCAGCCATCATCTCAAAAACATTCATAAAGCTCTATGCGGCAATTTCTCGAATCACTGTAAGTAATTTCGTACAAAAATGAAAAATTATTTATTTATTGTTAACAATTTAGCAAATTATTTATTTTATCTAACAGACCGCTCTTTCTTGTGGTTTTAATGGTTAAAGATTGTACTAAAGCCTCTTGATCGACCAAAAGGCTTACCACTTTTTTGGCCCGGGTAATGGCCGTATAAAGTAATTCTTTACTCAATAAATTTTTTGCAGCCTCATCTAAAACCACTGCGGTATGGGTAAATTCCGAACCTTGCGATTTATGAATGGTCAGCACAAATGCGGTTTCAATACTTTTCGGTAAACGGGTGGCAGGTACCCATTTTTCCAGACTGGGAAAATACACTTCAAACTGAGACTGCGCATCTCGACTGCGCTTAAAACAGATCCCGATATCCCCATTCGACAGACCCAGCTGGTAATCGTTATAGGTCATCATCACCGGACGGCCGACATACCAGTCGCCCTGTTTGCTCATATGTAATGCCAAAGCTTCCAGCAGGCGCTGTTCCATTTGCATATTCAGCTGGCGCAAACCCAAGGCGCCATGTCGGATAGCCGCTAAAATACGGTAATCATCAAACACCTTGACCACCTGCATCACCCAAAGTTCAGGTTCATCTGCAGTTAAATAGCTTTTCAGCACCGCAATATAATTCTGATAGCCCAGCATCAATTTGTCGTAATAGGCCGTGCGGTCGAATTGTGTGGACATATGGGCAGGAAGATATTCCAGTTGAATTTGATCTTGCATTTCGGCCTTTAAGGCAATGGCTTTTATTTCAGCAGGTTGCACAATTTTCTGGGCAAACTGCGCTAATAGCGCTGCACTATTTTGCCCCGGCTGCTGCAGTTGAATAAATTCGGCCATCTGTCCAATCAGCGCCCCGGCTTTAAAACGGCGACTATTGACTAAATTGACCCGATTTTCAGCCAAAGCTGGCACCTGTTGTAAGTCTGCCAATACCGAGCCGACATCGACCGCAGCAAGCTGATTGGCATCGCCCAGTAAAATCAGGCGAGCATGATCCGGCACCGCTGACAGCAGCATATTGGCCAAACTGAGATCCAGCATGGATGCTTCATCCACCACAATCACGTCATAGGGCAAAGGCTGTTTGGCATGAAAGCGCGGTTGAGAGTTACTCCCTAGGCCCAATAAGCGGTGAATGGTAATCGGATTGAGTTGTTTTAACTCATCATTGACTAGATCCTGAAGTTTTTCATCATTCAGCGAGTTTTGCAGTGCTTCTTTCATTCGCTGTGCTGCCTTACCGGTCGGTGCTGCCATCGCAATGCGGATATTTGACATCGCTTGATTCAGCACGGCAATAATACGTGCCAAGGTATAGGTCTTCCCCGTACCCGGTCCACCGGTAATAAGATTCAGGGCTTGTTTCGCCACCATGCTTAAGGCATTAATTTGGTGTTCATCGCTGAGTAAGTCTGGATAAGCAGAAAGATCCACCGCTTCTATGGATTGCTGTTTTAAACGTGCGACTTGCCGGGCCAACGACTGCTCCAGCGCCCAGTAACGATACAAATACAAATGCTGCTGATCGAAAACAAAGGGTGCGATCTGATCTTGTATATTGTTTTCAATATCTTCAGCCGAAATCACCAGATCATGCAGGGCTTGAATCTGTTGCGCTGTTGCCGAAATACAACTGTCCCCTTGTTGAATAGCTTCCAGAACCTGCCCGATAATGTGGCTGCTATTTTCGTCCTGCGCTGCATCACTAAAAGGCTGCTGGCAAATAAACTGACTCCAAGTGCTGATCCATGCAGCGCTTTGGTCATCTTTATATTGTTTATTTTCCACACAGTTATCCTCAAAGTTATCCACAACTTAATCTATTGTTTAAAAGCTACTAATTTCGCTACATCAGGCAATTTTGCTGCTTTTATCTTCAGCAAAATAGCCCAAAATTGCATCAAGACGCAGAATAAATTCGGCATCCGGCTTCCAGTGATAAAAACCCTGTTCGGCTTGCCCGTTCATGCCACGCAAATACAGATAGCTCGCACCGCCCAAATGTTTTTCAATGTCATAATCCTGCATTTGCACGCTTAAATAACGGTGCAAGGCTACCAAATATAAACCTGCCTGTAACCAGTAACTGGCTTGCGACATACTTTGTCTGATTTCCTGCGCAAGATAATGCGCTTGATCGGTGCCTAAAAAATTACTTTTGTAATCGGCAATATGATATTGCTGACCATCAAAATAAACCAGATCGATGGAACCAGTCAGATAACGTGCCGATTTGGCTTCATTAAAATCGCTCATGACAATGTCATGTTCGAGAAAAAGCTGATGGATTTGTCGAATCTGCAAAGGTGCGTCGGTCAAGGACAGATAGAACGGAAATTCTGACAGATACTGTTTAGCCTGCAGCTGTGCCAAAGCAAAATCCGCCTGAATCGGAGTGGCCAGAATGTCATGTACCCAGGCATGCATCAGATTCAGCAAAATATCTTCTGTTATCTCGTCAAGTAACCCATCAAAGGCAATCTTCACGATGCTTTCGACATTGACTGGTTCAGCTATTGCAACACGCGGAAGCTGGGTCATTTCCTGTTCGAAAAACTGGATAAAAGATTCATCCTCCAGTCCGTCGAAATACACCTGAAACTGGCCTAAAAATGTGACTAAGGCTGAACGATCCAGCTGTGCCGATTGAAACAGCTGCTGCCATTGCTGGCGATAAGCCTCACTTTGGTCATGTAGGCGAATTCCAGTTAGAAACTTATAGTTCAGGCTGAATAGCACCCGTTGCATAATATGCTGCAATTCGCCTGCTTTGAAATCTGTCCGGGCTGCAGCCTGAAACAGGGTACGCAGATTGACCACCGCTGCCTGATAATGCTGGGAAAAGGTCTGTTCCAGCACAGCACGTAAATGGAAAGCCTGCTCAAATTTCTCTTTCAGTTCCTGCCAGATGTGCGGTGCAGTATTTTTAAAACGGCGGCGGATTTCCAGATTCCAGTAACTGCTGCCCTGAAAATCAATATGTTCAAAAATACTGTGCAAGAAAGTCCCGGCCACCGTGCCTTTGGGGAAATTCAGCTTGATCCAGTCTAGTGGCATGACCGTTGCCTGTTCTTCCAGACCAGTGAAATGGATTTCATCATCAGCACTGTCCGGATGTTGCTGTGCATTCACCAGATCATCCTGCAAGACATGCGCATGTAGCTGATGCTGTGACAAGGCAGTGAAACTGGTTTTGGTCCGGGGATAAAACTGCCGCTCTGGTAAGGGTTGCGCCAGCATGTCGATCTTAGGATTGTGTGACTGCTCGACTAGACGTACTGGTTCCTGAGACAGCGGCTGCTCGACCAGACTTAAAGCATGTTCAAACAGTTGATCTCCCTGACCACGCCAGAAAGCCAGACCTGAGTCGGACTGTGCGCTCTGATCCTGTAGCATGGCATACACCCGATGACTGGCACGGGTCAGCGCCACATACCAGAGCCGGTGGTTTTCGGCAGCATTGCGCGCTGCATTTTGCAGAACTGCCTGCTCCTGCAAATTCTTATGATTGACTGCAATCACTCGGGATTGTTGCAGAATATTGTCCTGCTCAGTCACAGACAGAGAAAAATTCAGGTTGCCTTTATTCACATCAAAAGCAGCATCTGCTCCCAATAAAAACACCACTTTAAATTCCAGCCCCTTGGAAGCATGGATGGTCATCAGTTGAACACCATGAGCACCAGACAGCTTGCGTTCTTTTTCACTGTCTTTGCCTGAAGGCGACTGTAGCTGGCGCAAATACCAGTGATAGAGTTTTTGTGCTCCCTGATAATATTCGCTTTGCTGGCTCAGAATTTCGGTTAGATGACGCAGATTGACCACTACCCGTTCATTGTCCAGACTCTGGCTGGCGACCAGATTGGTCCAGACCTGAAACAGGTTCAGTGCATAATTCCATGCAGTCAGAAAACCTTTCTCAAACCACATTTCCCGAATGGCATCCAAGTCTGCGATATAGCGACTGAGGCCTTCACTCTGCTCCTGTAACTCAATCAGCTTTTTCAGATTAAAGCCCAATAATCGGCTCAGTAAGGCACGTTTGACCTTGGCCTCATTGAAAGGATCCATAATCGCAGTCAAGACCGCCGCGACATCCTGAGCGACCGGACTGGCAAAGACACTTTGTTTGGACTCTTTATAGCAAGGGATACCCATACGCAGCAGGCGCTGCTTGACCTGCTCCAAGGCAAAATGTCCAAATCCCAGCACCGCGATATCATCTGCACGCAAGCTTTGCTTATGCTCTTGTTGCTGAAAGTACAGCTGCTGCTGGGCGGACTGATTTAGCAGCACACGAATTTTCCAGGCCACCTGATCCGCTTCCACGTCCGATTCACCTAGCTGAATCCAGCGTAAGGGCTGCGGGTTACAGATGCCGGTATCGATTAAATCCGGATGCGGACGACTCCCAGCCTGAATCAGGGTGTATTGCACCTGTTCGCCAAAATCCATTTGCCGCTGGAACAGGGCATCCACGACTTCGACCAGCGGCTTGACCGAACGATGATTCTGCATCAGTGTATATTCACGGCCCTGCTTATGCAGCACATCGGCATGCGCCTTGTTATAGGTGAGCATATCACCTCCACGGAAACCGTAAATTGCCTGTTTCGGATCACCAACCATAATCATGCAGCCAGACTGAACCCGGTTGGCATCACGCCATATCTTGGCCAGCAAATCATCCTGATCCTGGTTGGTATCCTGAAATTCATCGACCAGAATCAGCGGGTAACGTGCCTGTACAAACTGGGCAAAACGCTGCCCCTGCTGGCCTTGCAGTGCTTCTGCCAGTGTGCGGATTTGCTGGGAGAAAGTGGTTTCACCCTGCTGCTGCAAGGTCTGTGGCAAACGGGTTTGCACACTTTGAATAACATGATATTCCAGATAGGTGCTGAGCTGTTTCAGCTGCTCATCCAGATATTGTTTGACCTCACAGAGTGCATCAATCGCCACAATCAGGCTGTGCTGCAAAATCAGCTGCTGTTCTGCATCCGGACAACTCTTGTTAAAAACCTGAGTGGTCGGCTGGAAATCGGTTTTCTTGCGGCGTAAATGGCACAGATTCAATATAATAACTTGTAATTCAGCATTAAAAAAACTCATGCCACCCTGATTTTTCAGGGCTGCGCTCCAGGTCATAAAGTTTTCACAAACTTCGGTTAACTTGGTCAAAAAACTCTTGTGAAAATACTTCGGAAAGTCCTGACAATAGCGCCGCATAACTGCAAGATCATGCTCCTGAACACTCAATAGCTGGGTAATACTGGCTTCTAATTTATTCAGGTCACATTCGGCTGGCTCAACTTTCTGAAAGTGCTGCTTGCTGAAATTCAGGGCATCCCGAACCAGCCCGATATAATGCTCCACCGGTTTTAACAGATTCTGGCCATACAGATGATTGACCATATATTGCGGTTGCTGCTGGATCCAGTCACGCAGCACATCATGAATCAGTTGCTGGATATACAGGTCCTGATCTTCGGTCAGTTCTGCACGTTCAATCTTGCCACTTTCAAAAGCAAATTCACGTAACAATTTCTGACTAAAGCTGTCCAGGGTGCCGACAAACAGTTCATCCAGCTGGTTCAGCACCAGACGTAAACGGCGACGGGCATAATCCAGCCGTGGTCCATAATCTTTGAGTACCTGCTGAAATAGCGGATCGGTTTCACTCTGGATTTTCGCTGCAATTTCAACTGAATTGAGCTGCTGATGACGCTGGATATAGGCCAGTGTTTCCTCGACTCGTAGCCTTACCCGGTTTTTCAGTTCAGCCGTAGCCTTACGGGTAAAGGTGGTGGCAATTACCTGATGCGGATAATACTGATCCAGAAAAATCCGCACCATCAGACTGGACAATGTATAGGTCTTGCCGGTGCCTGCCGATGCTTCAATCCAGTGTAAGCCCCGGAATTTCATGTCCTTGATCGGATTGGTGGAAATAGCTTTTTGCGTCTGCTGCTTCAAGAAAGTCATACGGCTATTTCACCCATTCCAGATGTTGATGAATCGGCGCATACAGGCCATGAGCAAAATCATGGCAACAATTTTGCAAGGCCAGATCCGGATCCTGATCCTGCAAAATAAATTGCCAGTCCTGATGCAACAGGCTGGATTCATCCGAAGCCAAAGGCTTGGCACTCTCATAGCTGTTGTTCCAGGCTTTCAGCAACTCCGGCATTTCAAAAATGGTCATTTTACCCTGTTCATTTTCAACCCATTGCCACTCTTTTTTCATCAATAATTCTGCCGGCAAGACCAGCGGCTGCTGTTGACCCATTTCCCAGGCCTTTAACCAGAGCTGCAAATAATCACGGGCCTTGCTTGAACTCAAGCCAGAAAACTTCAGGGTTTTATTGCTGAAAATGACAATGCGCTCCAGTTCTGGCGAACGTGCATCATCATTTAAGTAAGCCAGCCACAACAGATATTCCAGCCAGACCTGGGCACGGCGTTTTTCCGATGCCGAAGAAGATTGCATACTCAGCCAGTAACTGCTGTGCGGGACTTGTGGCACGTTAATATGAATAATCAGTTCAGGGCTGAACTGCAAGGATTGCTGGGTGACTGGCGTCAGTTCTTTGCCAAGCTGCAGCAAACGTTCTTGCAATAACTGCTGTTCCTGCTGGCTACCCAGCCAGGTGGCTTGCTGGGTTTTACCCACCGGCAACCGGTCCAGCATCAGGTTTGGCTCAATCTCCTGCTCTTGTTGTAACAGGAAATCCCGCACCTGATATTGCTCCAGCTTGTTCAATAATAAGGGTTCCCTTGAACTCGGCAAATCGGCATAGCGAATCGTGGAAACCCCGACACTTTTCAGGAAAAGACGTGCAGGGAAAATCATATCCCGAATCCATTCATCGCCTTTGAGTACCCGGATTTCTTTCTGCTCCAGGGCCGGATAATGGGCATTGATCCAGCTGCTGCGCTTGCCTTCGGCGCTACGGATATATTCTGCCACCGCAAACCATTGATCCTGATAACGCGGTGTTTGCGCATCTGTAAATCCGACCGGATCAAAAGGCTGCAAAGGATGTACATGATAAAGCTGCTGGATATGCTGGGCGACCAAAAGACAATTGATCTCCACTGTTGCATCGACCTCGGCATCCGGCTGTTCGGACTGGCAGATCAGGGCGATATGCTGGACCAGCTCCTGCAAGGCAGTTGACGGATCGCGGGCCTCACCATCATCCAGATCAAAGCCATTATAGAACAGCCATAAATTTTCCTGCGCCAATAGCAAGGCATCCAGAAAAGCACCCTGCTCATCATCCAGACGGGAACGATCGCCAAGTTGCGGCTTCAGGCTGCGCATCAGGTCAAACGGTACCTGCTGATTCCGGCTCGGAAACTTACCGCTATCCAGATTCAAGATGACTACCAGCTTATAAGGCAATGGACGGATCTGGCCAATCTGGCTAAAGGTAATCTGTCCGGTCGGTTCTGCCTGATCCAGCTGCATCTCTAAAGTATTCTGAATTTCTTCCAGCACATAAGACAGAGGCAGACTGAGGGCCACCAGCTCCTGGCTGGCGTGCGGATCATCCTGATCATGATAATCGGCCAGGGTCAGCATCCGCATTTGCTTGTCGATAATCTCAGCCACGGCTTTGAGCGATTCTACTCCGGCATCACGAAATTCATTCAGATCAGCACGCAGATATTCCAGCCAGGTCTTCACCAGGGTACGCTGTCCGGTTTCATGCAAGGTCAGCCAGTCACGGCGTTGCACCAGATCCCGATAAATCTGGATCAGGGTCGCAATCAGCGGGAAATCGCTGGTCAAAACCTTGGCATAACTCAAAGTGTCCTGAAACATTGTATGTTCAGGAATTGCAAAGCCCAAAGCCAGACGGTCTAACGCGAATTTAAAGCTGAAACGGTAATCTTCATCGCCTGCGCTCAGACTTTGCTGTAAATGCTGCTGGTCCAGTCCACGCTTGAAGCCGGCATCCGTCAGCAACTGCAACATCCGCTCTACATTGCCATAGTCCAGACCATAACGTTGCTGGGTGGCATTTAGACTGAGCCAGTCGGCAAAGTCCTCAATACTGAAACGGCGACGTACCCACTGGATCCGGCCGAGCACAGCACGCCAGGCATTGCTGACATCCAGACGCGAAACGCCGGCAATCTGGATTGGTAAATACAGGTTATCTTTCTGCAAGCGTTTGCTGCCAGTCTCACGCTCACGCGGTGGTGGCGCAAAGACACTGCGAATCGCCGGTTCCAGTTCTTTTAAATTCGGAGTTAGCACCAGAATATCACTTGGCTGACGTGGAACCTGTTCATTGCCTTGAGCCAGCCAGTGAATCAACTGTTCTTTGAGTACTTCCAGCTGGCGTAGTGACGAATGACAGACATGAATCTGTACCGAATCATCGTCAGGGCTTAAAGCATATTGGTGCTGTTCGGGCTCAAGTAAATACAGGATATCTGACTGGATTTTAGCCAGCAGTTTATCCTGATATTCATCGACAAAGACATCGGCCCAGAGACCTTCTTCACCCGAAGACAGTTTGGAAAGCAAAGAGAAATGATCACGCGCCTGCTTGCCAAATCGGGTCAGGAGTGGATGCCGCGATTCGCGGTCTTCGGCATTAAAGTTGAGCTGCTTGATCCTGAAGTCTTTAATTTCAGCATCATTCGGCTTGCGTCCACGGGTTTTTTCAAAGCGCTGAATAAAGCGTTCTTCCCGTTGCAGATCAAATTTGGCTTTCCAGTCCGGATCGACACTGTCGGCCCAGTATTCCTGCGAGGGGTTAAAGTGAAAAATATAGATATCAATGTACTGGCCCAGACGACGTAAAAAATCTAGCTGGCTGGGTGGCAGTTCCAGCAGGCTAAACACCACAATCTGTGCCGGCAGTCGTTTTAGGGCTTCGATACGGGTTTCTTCATTTTCCAGCCGCTCCCAATATAGCCGTTCAATTTCCAGGATTTTGGCATAGTCATCCTGAAATACATGCTGCCACAGCCAGCGTTGCCAGGCTTCCAGCTCACGCGCCTGAATTTTGACAAAATCCGCGACCTGCATCTCATGGCCATTTTCATCTTTGGGGCTATAGATCATCTGCTCGATATCGAGTGCAATATCCTGTCCCCAAGCCTCTAGCCAGTTGCTCGGGCAGCTACAGTTGTTCGGAGGACAGTTACGGGCACAATAGCCACGATAATCCATATAATGACTGAACAGCCGCGACACCTGCTCAGCCACCCAGTACAGCATGCTCTGTTTTTTCAGCTGTTTCTCGGTACCCTGCTCCAGCCTGTCAGCACTGTCATAAATCCGCTTCACAATAGAATACAGCGGATGATCCACATCTAAGGCAATCTGTTCCGGCAGAATACATTTACGCAGTGCCTGAAATACCCGCCATTTCATAATAATGCGCGGAATATTGGCTTCACGTACCTGCTCAACCTCTTTAGGAGCATTCAATACCCACTGATAAGAGATCCATTGAAAGGCGCGAATCCGGTGATGGAACTGGGTATTGGCGCTGATCCCCTTTTTTTCGGCAATTTTCTGGGTCAACCAGCTTTCTACTGCAGGAGACGGTACAATAAAATGTTGGCTTTGCAGAACCTGGAAAGGTGTTGTGGCAGGCTTATTCACGGTCGTCAGCATGGCGTGCACAAGCACGTCTATACGCTGACTTTGAATCACATGAATGGCCATTACTTACTTTCTCCAGTTTTTTTTTGCAAAATGAAATGCCTACAAAAGCATAAAGATTATTTACTATACATCTGCATCTGTCTATGTCACTTTTAATTGGACATTGAATTTAAAAATGCTTTGAAATTCACACCTTAATGATGGTTGAATAGAACAAATAACACGAAATTTAAGGTATTTACATGATGAAAATAGATAAAATTCCAGACGCAATCGATCCCCAATTAAACTTGGAAAGCATTCGGGAAGAATGCCTAGAACTTGTCAAAAAACGGGCTTACTGCTCTGCAGGTGCAGCCGTCATTCCTGTTCCATTTCTCGATGTGATCATCGATGTCGGAATTTTGTCACAACTCATTCCGGATGTGAATGCACGTTTTGGTTTGGCTCCTGAACAAATCAGTGTCTATGATCCGCAAACCAAACAAGTGCATTGGAAGGAACTGCGCAAACGTGGCGTGGAATTTTCCGGTTTGGTGGTTGCGCGTACGGCAGTCAAAAAGTCCCTCAACAATGTGTTAGCCAAGGTCATCACCAAACAGGTGACCAAATTTATTCCCTTAGGCGGACAACTTATTGCCGCAAGTCTGGGCTACATGGTCATGAAAAAAGTAGCCGATGCCCACGTAGAAGATTGTTACAAAATTGCCAAAAGTATTCAGCAAAAGCAGCCGATGAGCTAAAAACTTTTGTTCAGTATGTCAAGAATCAGATAGATGAATCTCGCCGCTAAGAGCTTAATCCGCTCTCAGCTGTTTTAGAATGGCTCTTAATATGGCTAAACGCGCGGTATTTTTATCATTGCCAGCAATGATATGCCACGGTGCATAGGAAGTACTGGTTTTTTCGAACATATCGGCGGCAGCATCGAGATAGGCATCCCATTTTTCCCGATTGCGCCAATCCTCCGGAGTGATTTTAAAGCGCTTATGCGGTGTTTCTTCGCGGGCTTTAAAACGGGCTGCCTGCTCATCCTTGCTAATCGCCAGCCAGAATTTGATCACCACAGTTTGACTATTGGCCAAATCCTTTTCAAAGCGGTTAATTTCCTCATAAGCCCGCTGCCACTCCTGTTCACTAACCAAGCCCTCCACGCGTTCTACCAGCACCCGCCCATACCAGGAACGGTCAAAAATCCGGATGTCTTCATCGGTTTGCAACTTGGTCCAGAAACGCCACAAATACGGATGACGCATCTCATATCGTTCAGGGGCTGAAATACTGTGAATGTCATATTCTCGCGGATCCAGATTTTTCACCAGACGTTTAATGGCGCCGCCCTTTCCTGCCGCATCCATACCTTCAAAAACAACAATGGCTTTACGGTCATCAAAACGTAGCGCCTCTGCCACTTTTACCGATAGCTCTTTCAGCTCTTTTTTATAGTCTTCTTTAGTCGTGGGCTGCTTTTCCGGGTGCAGCAGCAGCTCTGGAATAGCTGCCTGTTTCCATGTGGTTTTTGCTTCGGTCGGGTGCTTGGGACAGTCTTTCAAAGCCGCCAAAATGATCTGTGCAAATTGCTGATTACGCGCTTTTTCATCTTCACAATCAATGATGTTCCAATCCTTGATAAAACGCTGACTGAGATTTTGCAAATTGTCATATTGCTTCTTATTGCGCCAGTCCAGACCATGCAATTTATGCCAGCGTATTTCGCTGGGATCCAGATTGTCCAGCCGCTTCTGCAAGGATTTCCAGGACAGGTCAAACCAGACCTTAACCACATCGACATGGTTATTTCTTAAGTCCTGCTCAAAAGCCTGCATATCTTCAATATAGGCATCAAACTGGGTTTCATCGAGAGGTTTCGACACATGCAAGGCTGTGGCCAGCAAATCGCTATACCAGTTGTCAAACAGCACCATGATCTGCCCTTCGGCAGGAATAAAGCGTGCATACGGTTGCCAGAACGGCTGTTTCTGATTAAACATGATCGGTGCATCGGCCTTGACCAGCAAATAACGTGGATCGACCCATTCGCGCAGCTGCTTCACCGCCTCGCCCTTTCCGGCCAGCTCAATGCCATTGACCAGCACCAGTACGCTTTTGGCATTGTTCTGATCGCGGGTATCTTTTAAAAAATATTGTGCTTCAATCAAATTCAGGGAAAGCTCATCTTCATCCAGCAGCGGATTTTTTGTTTTTTTGAGTGTCATGTTTTCCCCATCTTTTCTTCTAGATTTCAGTCTATTCAAGCATAGTACAATACTGAATTTAAACCCATAGTGTTTATATTGCGTATAATTGCTTCGTTTTCCAGCAAACTGACTTAATTTAAATCATTTTTCTTGCAGTTTGTCATAGCGACTTTACCCATCTCGCTCTAAGATTTAGCCATCTAAAAAATAATAGAGACACAGAATGTCTAAACTGGCTGCATTAGATGATCTTTTAGAGTTGTATTATCAATTAAATTATCATCAAAACCCTGACATTTTTCGGCGCCTGCAAGATGTACAGGCCTGGCAAAAGCAACGTATGCAAGCTACCCATAGCAAGCCTTTTGCAGAAAAGCATAATGTGTTGATGTCGGAGTATTTTCTGAATCGCCTGTATGGCGGTCCGGACTTTGATGCCCTGGCTGAGCAAATTGCACGACTCATGAAATATGCCCACAAGGCAGAAAAATTGATTCCTGAAAATGCCGTTAAAACCGGTACCTCAGGCGTATCTTTAGCCATTTTTGCAGTGCAGCTGGATGAGCAGGTAGCAATGCAGTTGCTTGAGGACTATCATCCGCATGAAAGCTTAACCGATGAGATGATGCGACTGACCTATCTAAAACTGGATCAGGGCCAACAGCGCTTGCAGCAGCTGGATTTACTCGATCAGCTGGGCTTAAGTTTAGATAAATACATGCGCTCATTTGTGGTTTATACCGCCTTTAAAATGTGCAAAGGCACAGCCAGCAAATATAACTTCGACGTGATGTATGAGTTTATGCAGGATGGCTTTTTAGCAATGAAACCGTTAAAGTCGGCAGAGAAGTTCGTGAAAGATTTCACTGCGGTTGAACGTCAAATTATCCACAAGGTTCATGCAGGCGATCCTCATCCATTTCAGTGACTTTATATGGTGATGGAAATAACAAATTTACGCAGTGAATAAAAACTCAGAACAGATTTCTGTATATTATTCATAACAATTGCATGCGGATTGCTGTACAACGTCCTAGAATCTGTCATCATGCAAGCACTGCAACATTAACCCTATTTTTATGTTAGGAGTGACTCTAATGTCTAACGAAAATCAAACGCCTACCTCGACAACCGAGCCGGCACAAAAAAAAGACAAAGTGAGTCCTTTCTTAACTGAGCCCCTTCCGCAAGGGACTGCACAAGGTCAGCAACAATCGCTACAACAACAGTTGACCGATACTCCAGTAACCGGTTCAGTACCGAAATACAATCTTCCACGTGGTGCCAATACCGGTAATGTCGGTGCAACCACCCATTTCGGTTACCAGACAGTAAGTAGTGAAGATAAAGCCCAGAAAGTGGCAGAAGTGTTCCATTCTGTAGCGAGTAAATACGACATCATGAATGACTTGATGTCATTTGGTATTCACCGTTTATGGAAGCGCTTTGCCATTAACATGTCTAGCGTACGTCGTGGCCAGCATGTGCTTGATATTGCAGGCGGTACAGGTGACCTGGCTAAAGTCTTCAGTCGTGAAGTCGGCCCTACTGGTCATGTAGTACTTTCAGACATCAACGAATCGATGCTGAATGTCGGTCGTGACCGTTTAATCGATGCCGGCTGCACCAATGTCGATTTTGTTTTGGCCAATGCCGAAACCCTGGAACCTTTTGCAGACAACAGTTTTGACTTGCTGACCATCAGTTTCGGTTTACGTAACGTTACCGATAAAGATGCCGCACTCGCTGCTATGTACCGCGTACTTAAGCCAGGCGGTCGTTTATTGGTGCTTGAATTCTCTAAACCGGTGTTTGAGCCATTTTCTAAACTTTATGACTTGTATTCATTCACGGCTTTACCAATCATGGGTAAAATTATTGCCAATGACTCGGAAAGTTATAAATATCTGGCCGAATCTATTCGTATGCACCCAGACCAGCGTACCCTCAAAGGTATGATGGAAAATGCCGGATTCCAAAACTGTGATTACCACAACTTAACTGGTGGTATTGTGGCGGTTCACCGCGGCTTTAAACTTTAAGGTTTTATGCTATGTGGTCGATTCTTGCACTCGGTGCAGTTGAACGATTAATTCATCATGTGATTGATTTGGATGCGATTACCCGTATCCAGCTCAATCAATTGCAAGGCAAAATGTTGCGGGTGGTGATTGAGTCACCGCAGCTGTCTGTCGATGTGTTTTTTGACGACAACAAGGTGCGCCTAGAACCAACCGTTACCGGTCAAAGCGAAACACCTTCCATTTTTGAACAACGTCCATTCGATAAAAACCAGCAGATTTCTGAAGCGACTGCGACCTTACAGGTTAAAAATGTAGTCGAGCTGATCAAATTGCTGCTGGCAGATGATGTTGGCAATATTCCGCTGCAAGGGGACTATCACCTGTTGCAGGATATTCAATGCATCATGCAACAGGCCGAACCGGATTTGGCTGCGCATTTAAGTCCGTGGATTGGTCCTGCCCTGGCCCATGAACTGGGAAAAATCCAGCAGGCACCCAAACATTTAAAGCGTTCATTAGAAAGTTATTTATTCTTTGCTGAAGATGCGTTAAAAGAAGATACAGGCTTATTTGCTGCACGTTGGCAAATGGATGATTTGCAGCAAGATACCCGAATTTTCAATCAAAATTTAGATCGGGCTGAAGCCAAAATTCAACAGCTTCAGGCACAGATTGATTCAACTCAAAACTAGGTATAAGCATTTATGATTCCGCACGTTTCACGTTTACTCGAACTTTGGCGCATCGCCGCGCACTATAGACTCGACACGTTGTTTCCTGCGGAAGAATTACCTGAAAAAGCCCGTCATGCTTTAAGCCTGATTCGCATGCACCCTGCGGCGTGGTCCAGTCGTGAACGTAAAAATCCGCTGAAGCTGAAACAAGCTTTGGAGGAAATGGGGCCACTGGCGATTAAACTTGGGCAACTGCTTTCAACCCGTCGCGACCTGATTCCACCTGAAGTTCTACAACAGTTGGTTTTACTGCAAGACCGGGTCAAACCGTTTGACAACAACCTTGCCAAAATGCGTATTCAGGAATCGCTAAAAGCCGATGTGAATACCTTGTTTGCCCGTTTCGATGAACAACCGCTTGCCGCAGCTTCCATTGCTCAAGTGCATACCGCTGCCCTGCATGATGGCCGTGAAGTGGTGGTGAAAGTCACTCGCCCCAATATTCGCAGTCAAATTTTACAGGATTTCGAGATTTTAGACTGGCTCGGTGCTGCCTTAGAAAAACGTTTAGAGGCTGCCCGCGCTTTGCATCTTTCTGAAATTATTCAGGACTATCGTCAAATCATTTTAAATGAACTGGATTTGACTTTAGAAGCCGATAATACCCGTCGTATGCGCCATTACTTCACCGGCTCGAGCATGATGTATGTGCCTGAAGTATATATGGACAGCAAAGACGTGATGGTCGCTGAACGCATCACCGGTGTTCCCATTTCCGACATTGCCACTTTTGACCGTATGGGGATGAATCGCGCGGACTTGGCAGAGAAAGGTTTAACCATCTTTTTTACCCAGGTGTTCCGCGACAACTTCTTCCATGCCGACATGCACCCAGGAAATGTGTTTGTCGAAACTATTAATCCGAGTAATCCACGCTTTATTGCGCTCGACTGCGCGATTATGGGTGAGCTGTCCAAACATGATCAAATGACTGTGGCACGCATGTTACTGGCGGTGATGAACAGCGACTTCATGCAACTGATTCTGGTAGTACATCAAGCCGGCTGGATTCCACCGGGTACAGACCAAGATGCTTTAGCGCGTGAAATGCGTCGTACTGTGGGGCCAATGGTATCGAAGCCAATGCATGAGCTGGACTTTGCCGGCATCCTGATTCAGGTCATGGATATTGCCCGTCGTTTCCATCTGGAAATTCCGCCGCAATTGATGCTATTGCTAAAAACCTTAGTGCATGTAGAAGGCTTGGGAACAGACCTTTATCCGGAACTGGATATCTGGAAACTGGCAAAACCGATCCTGACCGATTGGATTAAAGCTCAAATGAATCCACAGAAGAATCTGAAGGAATTGGGGCAAAAAATTCCAGACCTTCTTCTGGGTGCACAGGATTTACCAAGTTTGATGATTGACAGCCTGAATGGTTTAAAAAATCAGTCGGCCTGGCATTCCAAACAGTTGCATGAACTGCAAAGCATGCGTCTGCAAATGGAACATCAGCAAAAACGCAGCTGGATGTTTGGCAGTATCATGGCGATCTTGTTATCGATTGCGATTATTGCACCGTGGTATGTATCCATTATTTTAATCCTGCTTTCCAGCTTGCTTGCCGTTTGGCGGGTAGTGAAATAGCTGTTTAAAATTAAAACTTTTTAAAAACCTTAGATTCTCAGATGAAGTGCAACAGAGATTAATTTAGCCAGGAAGCAAGATGAGATAGTATTTTGCTTCCAGACCGACCAAAGTCAAAGTTGCACAATGAACTATTCTCATCTCACTCAAGAAGAAAGATATCAGATTTATGCTTTATTACGTGAAGGTTTTTCGACAGGTCATATTGCCCGCAGATTGACTCGTGCTCCCCCTACGATTTCCAGGGAGATCAAACGCAATCGAAATAGAAATGGCTACTTTGCCAAGCATGCTCACCAACTGGCTAAAACACGCCATATTTCGAATTATAGAACCATAAATTCCACTGTATGGAAACAGGTTGAAAGC
>NZ_JBBEUE010000014.1:0-89090 GCF_037402435.1 Acinetobacter sp. NS-4
TATTATTTTTTTTTTGATACCACATAAAATAAACCATGAGTTAATCCTCTAACATATTGAAAAAAGTAATCAATTTTATTTTTTTTAATAAAAAATAAAAAGAATAACTGAGAAATAGATTGAGAGTAAATTTGGTTTATAGCGTATTTTTTTGGAACATGCTTTTCCGATAAAAGATAAAAACTATTTCTTATCATATAATATTTACGAAAAGGCGAATGTAATGATTTAGTTTTATTCAATATTTTAAAATTTTCACCAATTTGATGATTCATTATTATATTCTTAGCAACAACTTGTCTGTAATTATAATTTAATGCTCTAAAGCCCCATTCAATATCAACGTAGTCAATAAAATAATGTGCTTTAAAAAAACCAACCTCCTTCATTTTCTTTAAATTTATTAAACTTCCAGAAGAAATCAAATAACTTACTTCAATAAAATCATCATTGCTATATAATGGATCTATAGCACCCCAAAATACAGATTGAACTTTATAATTTTTTTCCGAATGAATATTGTAAGAGGTTGGACCTAGCGCTATAAGTTTATCATCACTATTATTCAGCCGAAAAGCTTCAAACATTTTCCCAATAAAATCATCTTTAATATCGGAGTCTTGATCAAGTAGTAAAACATACTCATAACCACGTTCATAAGCTATTTTCAATCCAATATTTTGTGCTTTAGCAATACCTTCATTATTGTCAAGAAAAATAGGGTAACAATCATCTACAAAAGTAAAATCTTTTTTATTCAAAGAATTATTATCTACAATAATTATAGGAACAGAATTAAATTTTATACATTTTATAATATTTATAAGAGCAATCAAATCCGGATTATAAGAAACAATAATACAACATACTGAATTAATCATTTAATTCTCTTATTTAATAGTTAAGACTTTTTTACAAAAATCTAATGCACTTAGCCTGTGAGCAATTGCAATGATTGTTATATCCAAATTGATGCTATGTAAAACCTTAATTATCTCTAATTCTGTAGAAATATCTAACGCACTAGTCGCCTCATCCATAAATAAGACCTGTGGTTTTTTATATAAAGCACGTGCAATTCCAATACGTTGGCGTTGCCCCCCAGAGAGCATCACTCCACGCTCACCCACCAAGGTATCATATCCTAAAGGTAGTTGATTTTTAATAAAATCATGTATTTGTGCTTGTTTAGCAACAAATTCCACTTGTTCAAAATCAATCTGTACTGATGGCACACCAAAGGCAATATTTTCCGCAATACTTTTATCCGCCAAAAAAATACTTTGCGGTACATACCCGACCAAATCTCGCCACGCCATGATGTTATGTTCGGTCAGTGCAACTCCATCAATCAATATTTGCCCCTGCTGGGGTTGTAAAAGTCCCAGCATCATATCCATTAGGGTGCTTTTACCACTGCCACTTTTACCTACGATACCTAGACTGCTATTCTTAGTAATGCTCAGGTTCATGTCTTTTAATATAGGTTGATCTAGACGATTTGGATAGGCAAAACCAATATTTTTTAGACAAATTGAATGTTCAAAGCTTAACTTTTGTAAATCTGATTTTAAAAGTGTTACATGATCATGTTCTTCTAAGGCAAATTCGGGTTGCAGGATTGCCAATACTTGCTGAGAAAATTTAATTTGCGAAATCGAACGGTAGATATTTTGTGCCGCAGGCAGCATACGGTAAGCGGCAAAACCATATAAGCCCAATACAGGCAAAATATGCGAGACATCTTTCCCCGACACCACCAAAATCATGGCTAAACCAATTAAACAACCATAACCCACAGTTTCAATAATATTCAGAGGGACTTGCCCCAAGGTATCCCGAGTTGCAATGTGTCGTGCAAATACTCGTGACGATTGCTCAAATTGTTCAATATAGCCGTATTTAGCATTATTAATCATCACATCTTTGATACCAGCCAATGCCTCTTGGCAAGTTTGATAACGCTCTTGATTGGCTTGGGTGAATTCTTGCCCAATTTGAGTAAGTTTTCTTCTGACTAAAGCGTAAATGCTGACATAAAATGAGCCTAATACTAGAGCTGTAGCAACCGCCATCAGTGGATCATATAGCAGTAAAATCCCAATCATAGAAAGCAGTACTACACCATAAGACATCAGGGTCAAAGCGGGCAAAATCATGGTCCAAATCAGTTGATCGACTTCGGATAAAATATTTTTAACTAAAGTTGAACTATTGCGTTGAATAAAAAATTCATAGTTTTGCTGTAAATAAATTTTCAACAGCCGTGTCGAAAAATAATGTCGCTGCAAACTGGCAAAACGATTAACTGCATGCAAGGTCACAATTTTAAATACGGTTGAACAAATCACAATAGCTAAAGAGAGAAAACCTAAATAGAGTATAAAATTTTTTTTACTTGATACATTTGTAAAATTATATATCAGTTTTAAATAATGATTGGAGTCAACAACCGCTGGATTTGATAAAACAGCAAGAAACGGCATAATAGAAATCACACCCGCTGATTCTATTAAAGCCATTCCCATCACCAAAATAAGTACATAAATCACTTTACGCTTATCAAGTGGTGACAAAATTTTCCAAAGCTGATTCAAACTTTTTAACACGTCTTTTATTTCTCTTTATACATTAATGCAGTGATTTGTTCAGAAATAAGCCCCATTAGAAAAATCATAATACTGCCTGTATAAAGCAAGGCACTCATGTTAGTAAAACGAGCAAACTCATATAATGTATATCCGTACCAACTTGTAGCTACTATAAATAACATTACAGCAATAGGTAAAAACATTTTTAAAGGTGAATACAGGGTAGCAATCTTAAAGATAATCAAAAAAAAGCGCACACTATCTTTAACCGGGTGTATATGGCTTTTCCCTACCCTCTTAACAGCATGAATTGGAACATATGTAACTGAATAACCAGCTCTGAAAAAGGCCATAGTACTGGTTGTTGGATATGAAAAACCATTTGGTAATAAATAAATGAATTCTTTAAATTTTTCTGCCCGTACTGCTCTAAAACCTGATGTTAAATCTTCAACTTTATGATCTGACATATATGTTGCCAAATTATTATAGAGTTTATTTGCAACTCCACGCCCAACACTTGCTTGTGAGCCTTTCTGCCTTGCCCCAACAACAAGATCATAACCTTCATTAATTTTTTCAAGCAATTTTAGAATATCATTTGGATTATGCTGTCCATCTGCATCCATAAATACAATTATTTCACCAGATGCATTACGTGCTCCTGTTTTTATTGCAGCACCATTCCCCTTAGAGTAAGGATGAGTAATCACTTTAGCACCCGCACTTTCTGCAACCAGCTGTGTAGTATCTGTAGATCCATCATTTACAACAATAATTTCATCAATCATATTCAAATGTTGAATTTTTTTTATTGTTTCCCCAATCGCACCTGCCTCATTTTTTGCTGGAAGAACAACACTATACTTCACTTCACTTCTCCCCATGCTGTTCTGATTCTCCAATTGTCGTTAGTTGGTGGTTTGCAAGTAAATCTTTTTTCATTTTATCTTTTATCTTAATTAAAGAAGTATCATTTTCTAATTGCTTTTTATAGGTATTCTCTATTTCAACCATTAACTGCAATGCTAATTGAGGGTAGCCTTTATTACCCAAGTCAGCAACCAACGCTAATGCCGAGCTTGCATTCTGATACTTCTCTGCCGCCAGTCTATATTCTTCATATCCTGCATTTAATTGATCCAAAGCAATTAGAAGTTGTCCGCGCAAATATATAGACAATGGATAAAAATCTGGATAGTTTCGATAATTTTGATTTTTTTCAACTAATTCTTTCAATAAGTTTGCTAAATCTAATGCATACAAATTGGTTGATTTTTGATTGGTTACAATTTTATCTACCAAACCTCTTAGTCCCCAAATCGCGGCACCATCTGCTTTTTGTATTAATAGCTGATCTTTGATTTTCAACAAGTCATTTCGAGCATCAACACCTAAATCAATTTTTTGCTTTAACAATTGAATCATTAACCCTGCATCTGGATGATTTTGAATTGCTCGCTCCAACACCACATTCGCTTCCGTAGATCTCCCGTGTAAAGCTAGTATTTCAGCAAAGCGACTCTGTGCTCGAACAGACTGAGGATTATTTTGAGCCCAATAAACTTGCAGTTTTGTTGCATCAGACCATAACATAGCACGTTGCCATGTCATCCACCCAAAAATGGTCAGAATCAAACTACCAGCGACAATAGCGACTTTAGGTTGAGTTTTTTCGGACAGTATCCATAATCCTGATGCTAAGGGTAAAAATAAAAAAATGGCTGCAATATAATTACGATGTTCAAAATATAATTCTAACCCAATAAAAGTAGATTCAATTAAATGAGCAGCAAAGAAAAATAATATTGCAAGTGCAAATAATGGATATTTTCTTCGAAGCAAGAATGCTGACAAAAATAATAGACTTAAAAAAATAGCTGATGTCAGAGTTGTAACTGGTTCCAACCACCCCCTAGAGACAATATAACCATCTTGAAATAGGCCATAGCCTTCTACTTGAGGAATAAATAAACGATACAAATAATCGCAGAGAATTCGCCCTTCACTCCATAATCGTTCTATTTGATTAAAATTACGAAAAGGCCAAGGGTTTTCTGAAAAATTAATTTCTTTAAAAAGCAAAACTGCAATAGCCAAAGAGGGCAGCCATAAACATACGGCACGCCAATACCAAATTGGCCTATTTACTCGAGTTGGGTTACAAAACTCTATTACTAAGATTAAAAGTGGTAATAATGCACCATTTTCTTTACTGTAGGTGGCCAGTATTGTCGAAATACCAATAGACAAGGTCATTACAAGATAAGCAAAAAGTGGTCGATTAGAAATATGTTCTCTTGCTTTTAGATAACCTAGCATCCCCAATAAGCTAAACAATAATGGTAACTGTGCCATACGCTGTATGACATACAATGTTGTTGAAACAAATAATGGATGTAACAACCAAATACTGGTAGAAAAAAATGCAATCCAGATTGCCTTTTTTTCTACATAACCATAACTACTAAGCACTAAACGCATTACAAAAAAAAGCAATACGCCGCAAGTTAAATGAATAAATAAATTTACCAATTTAAAGGGATAGGCATCATGTGGCCAACTTTCAGCTTGAAATATAAATGTTGCTAATGATATGGGACGCCCAGTGGGGCCAGCAAAACCACTTTCAATAAACTGCTTAGCATCTTCCCATTTACCTGACTGCCCATAATGTACCAATCCACCAAGATTTGGCTTATCATCAAATAAAAAACCACCAGCAAGACCGCTCCAATAGGCCAATACTGTGAGCAGACAAATCCCAAACAGCCCCCCAATAGATAAAACTTTTAAATTTGGCATATTTTTACTTATTCATATAAAAACGTGATAAACATTAAATTATTTACATCAAAAACACCAGACAAAAGAAAAAGAGGCCCTATAAGCCTCTTTTTCAAATACCATTAAGCTAAATATAAATTATTACAAGTTAGCTTTAGGAAGATATTTCTTAACAGTTCCAGGATTTGTAACTGTGATAGAGCCATTTTTATCTGTTTTAGCTACAACAGTTGCACCTTGGATTTGCTTAGCAATACCGGCAGCTTGGTATTTAATTGTAATCTCACATTCGCCAGCAGCATTTGGAGCTGCTTCTGTAACTACTACACTTGCCGCATATTTACCATGCGCACTACTACTACCACATGTACCTGCTTGTAAATCATCAGCAATGCTGGTTTTTAAGCCGTCAGCCAAAGAAAAACCTTCAGCCGCTTGACCACGAGCGATATAGTCTTGGTAAGCAGGAATTGCGAAAGCAGCCAAAATACCGATAATCGCTACAACGATCATTAATTCAATTAGGGTAAAACCCTTTTGCATTTTGTTCATAACATTCTCCACAAATGTTTTTTGTTTATTTATAAGCTTTGTAAGCTAATTTATAGTTAGCACTAATTGTGCCAAAACTGATTATAATAAAATTAACAGAAAAAACAGCAGTTTAAAAAAATAAAATTGTTACAACGTAGTTTTAATGTTTTTTTTAGTAAAAAAGTGACATTTTTTGTCAATAAGCACTTATTTTTTAGCCTAAAATCACAGGATCATTTCCTAATTCATTACTTTTATCATTGATAGACCGAGCATAAAACTGGTTTAGCACCTGACCTATACCCATCATGCCATTGATTACAGCCTGCTGAAACTGCTGTTGGGCCAACTGAGCAACCATATTCTGGCAGATTTCATCCCAAATTATTTGCTCGGTAGCCATTTTTATTCCCCGATCAATAATAATTTCAACTTTTCTTTCACATAAATTGATGTAAAGAAGCACACCACTATTATATTCAGTATCCCATACCCCAAGTTCTGCAAACAGCTGGCGAGCACGCATGTGGGTATTTTGAAAATAGGCCTGATTTACGGGTAGATGACCTTCAATTACGACCTGAATTTCTCCTATATGTCCATGTTCAGCCTCAGTCACTGCCTGTGCAATCGCAGCTTGATCATGTTTGGAAAAATAGCGTTTTGTTGCAGGCATATATAGAAAATGCTTTAACCAACGCTTAAAACTGGGCTGACTTACTTCTGCTGTCTTAGGTTGTGTGACAATTTCTGTTGTATCTGTTGTTGTTACCATGATCCTGATGCCCCTCCTCCGCCAAAGCCACCGCCACCGCCACTAAATCCGCCACCACCGAAGCCCCCACCGCCTCCTCTACCACCACCGCGACCAGCGGATGACAATATCAATTGAAAAATGGTTTGCGCAATTGCAGTAATTAATAAGAAAAAAATACCACCACCGATTAATAAACTGGTGAGCAGTCCGGCACCATTGACCAGACCAGCTACAGTTCCCGCAACAGCTGCTGTAGCAGCACTTAGAGGTTTACCTACAATAAATGAGCCAACAATCCCTGCAATTAAAATAAATAAAGCTGTACTGAACGTTTTCTCTTTCGCCTGTTGTTCATGCAAGGCTTTTTCTTGCCGTTCTTTCAGTTCCTGCGCAGCATTCGCTGCAACTTCGGGATCCATATTTAAAATACGCTCAATTTCAGCCAAACCGGCATCAATGCCTTGGGCATATTGGGCCTGTTTAAAATAAGGGGTAATTTGATTACGAATGATTCGGCTAACAATAATATCCGGCAATACACCTTCCAGACCATAGCCTGTTAAGATCTGGATACGCCGATCATTTACCGCAATCGCCATTAACAGGCCATTATCCTGTTTCGCAGATCCAAGTTGCCATTTCTCAGCCACCCGCATGGCAAAATCAAAAATATCTTCCTGACCGGTCGTTGGAACAATCACCACACCAATTTGGGCTTTGCCCTGCGCATGCAAGTTTAGAATCCGCTGGCTTAGCGCCTGCTTTTCACTGGCAGTTAATAGATTGGCCTGATCAACGATTGGCTCATTTAAAGTCGGCAGGCCGCGGATAGATTCGCCTTCCACCATATCATTGGCAATTTGCGGCTGCTTATTTTCTGCCTGTGCTGTCGGTTTTTGCTGGTTTTGATTAGCTTTTTGCTGCTCTTGAATCACCTTTCCGACGATAACCGCTTCTTCACTGTCACTGGCCGTGGCCACTTCACTCAAAGCAAATGAACTGGACAACATTGCAAAGCACAAGATCAGCACTTTTAAAATCATCGTGAACGTATTTTTATGTTCTGAAGCAAGCATAAGCACATCCTTTTCTATTCAGGCACCTTACTCATGACCTACTAGTTAAATGTAACCTTAGGTGCGGTTTGTGCACCCTGTTCTGCACTGAAATTCGGTTTCGGATTCATGCCGATGACTTTAGCCGTCATCACTTGCGGGAACTGCCGTGAATAGGCATTAAAGTCTTGAACTGAGGCAATATAACGGTTACGTGCCACTGCAATGCGGTTTTCAGTCCCTTCCAGTTGTACCTGTAAATCGCGGAACTGCTCATTGGCTTTTAAGTCAGGATAGTTTTCTGAAACCGCAATTAAGCGTGACAATGCACTGGTCATCTGGGCCTGAGCCTGTTGATATTTTTGGAATAAAGCAGGATCTTCCAGCACTTGTTTATCCACTTTTAGACCGGCAACATTGGCACGCGCCTGAGTCACTTCAGTCAATACCTGCTCTTCATGTTTTGCATAGCCTTTCACCACATTCACCAGATTAGGCACCAAATCTGCACGGCGTTGATACTGGTTTTGCACTTCTGCCCAAGAAGCTGTAACAGCCTCATCCTTCACCTGTAAAGTGTTATAACCACAGCCGGTTAAGGTCAGCGTGCTCGCAAGTACGACTGTCGCTGCAGTTTTTTTCATAAAATTCATTCAGCTATTCCTCTATTATTTATTTGTATTTGTTTAACTAATTTTATTGTAAACATATTTAGCTGTAGTTTTGTTTAATTTATTTATTCAAGATGAAGTTCAATTTTTTGGAAGAAAATAAAAAAGCCCGATCATCAATCGAGCTTAATCCAGCAAAATTTCAATCAGCTATAAGCGACTGTTGATAGCTCCTTTTGAAATTCCGGATGGAGATATATGGTCGCCAGTCGCTGCTTCCACTCCTTGACGATCTCGCTATAGTCAATTTCAGAAGGATGAAAATCGGCTTTAAAATAAGATAAATATTCAGGCAATAACTGGATAAACATTTTCCCGATTAAATAGATTCCCAGAAGATTACCCGTCACTTTAGGCAAACTTTTTTTCTTATCTTGCCAAAATAACCGGGTGGCCGAATAGAAGGTCAAGCTGGCAAAACCTGTGGTCACACTACGCATAATCATACGCCGCACTTTATCATCCCCATACACATGCTGATAAACATCAAAGGCGACAGCGCGATGTTCAATTTCTTCAATGGCATGCCAGACCCAGAGTTTGATGGTATCTTCATCCAGGCTGGCCAAGATTTCAGGATGTCGCAGAATATATCCTCCCAGCAAAGCGGTAAAATGCTCAAAAGCACAGGTAATCGCCAGCTGGATTTTTGAATGCAGTCCTTTTATATAGCTGTCTTTACGTGCCAGCCAAGCCTGAAAACGGTCCAGATTATAGTCATCACGGCGCCAGGCAGCATTAAACTCGGCATGAGCTTTGGAATGCATGGCTTCCTGTCCAATAAAGGCTGCAATTTGAGCCTGCAATTTTTCATCTTTTACCTGATCACGAACATTACGCACGCTATGTACGAAAAACTGTTCTCCTACAGGAAATGTAGAAGATAGCGCGGTCAGCAAATGTGACATGATAGGGGAATTGGCGAAATAATGCCTGCGAATGGCTTGCGGATTAAATTGTGGTTTACGCACTGTAATCCCGATAGCCTTTGGACGATTTTGATATGATTTTTCTGTCGTCACTTGAGTCATGTCATTAATCCTAAAAATTTGATCGGATAATAACTTCAGTATGAACAGCAATTTTTCTGACAGATATGGCGAAAGCGCTTGTTGAATTAGCGAAAAGGTTCATTTTTTATTTAGCCCAACCATTTAAGAAGTTCCCTCTCCATGTGGGCATAGGTATCTACACCTCTATGAGGTACCTATTGCAATTGCAGCAATCTCATTGAGTTCATCTATTAAATATTCTGAGAGCAGTTGAAGGGTGTTCAGTAAAATCGAAAGTCCTGCCAATATCGCAGGTGCACTTTCCAGCTTGCCTCTTTTCTGCTGTCTGCCTGAAAGACGGGCCAGAAATACACGGACTTGCTTATTTTTTTCATCCGTACAACGTTGCACTCTCCAAGTCAGCACACATGCCATACAGCTAATCAGTAATCCCCTTAAAATGGCTTTAGGTGTAGTCCTGAAGCCATGCTTCGATATCATGACCTGGCCTGCTTGAGCAGCTTGAAATAGCACTCAATCGTCCAGCGCCAGTAATACCAGGTCGTCAGCTCTACTGCATCAATCTCTGAAGCAACATTGCTGATCAGTGACCATCTTGCGACGGTTTTATCCTGAGCATCTTTAACCACTGCAACAATTAATCTCGCTTCAATCGCTTCACCTGACTGGGGAGCAACCCGTTGGCCTGAATCATCTTTTCTCTTCGGCTTTGCTGCACGAGTCATCCGAATAGCAGTTTCTCCAACATGAAGCATATGCCGGTTTCCCTTATAAAAAATCGGCTGAACCTGCTGCGTTTCTACCCGTTCTGCGGCTACTGCAACTTTGCAGGTTTCCCCCTGATGCTCAATCCGATGGCCTTCTTTGGCCCGAATCAGCCATTTAAAACCGTGGCTGCTCATTTCCCTCAGGTGAGCAATCGAGTCACCTTCACGATCAATGAGATGAACACGTATTCTCTCAATGGGATACTGTTCGACAGTTTTGATTTGTTCAGAGAGGGAGTCCAGATGGGACTTGCGCTCACTGTATTGTTCAGTGAATGTGGAATAACAGCCTGATACATCTGTTAGCGTCTGAGCCAGTGGTGCAATCGGGAGTCCCGAGGCTGCATCAACCAGCAGACTGGTTTGCAACTCATAGCCTGAATCGTATTGATGGGTTCTTTGAAGCCTTTGAGTTTTATGATTGTGTTTCACATACTGCTGCTGAGACCAGTCATGAACGATCAATGCATACCGATGCTGTGACGAGTTGATCTGTTCACATGCAAGCTGTTCAATCGGTTGGTTTAACTGACTAAAAGAAATCTTGTCATTATTCAGGAATCGCCAAACTGCCTGTGTGGTTGCGAAACTCGACCTTTGGGTAGAAGCCAGGTCTTTGATTGCGGGAGCAAGTGAAGCAAGAGGATTCATATTGAGCTTTACAAGGCTGTTATAGCGTTTAACAAGACGCTGATCCAGACCAGAGATGTTAAATTGAAGAGCATGCTATTCAATTTAACGCAAAGCTCGGGAATTGTGTAGATACCTATGCCATGTGGGAGAGGGTTAGGGTGAGGAAAAATTTATATTTAAATCCTCCCCAACCCTCCTTTGATAAAGGAGGGAGTTATATAGGCAATAAAAAACCCGCCGAAGCGGGTTCTTAGAATGAATCCAATTCAGTTTATATCGAATTAAACATCCAAGTAATCCAGGATACCTTCTGCAGCTTGACGACCTTCCCAGATTGCAGTCACAACCAGGTCAGAACCGCGCACCATATCGCCACCAGCAAAGATTTTTGGATTTGAAGTCTGGAATTTAAACTCTTGCTGTTCCGGCGCAACAACACGGCCTGAACCATCCAAGTTAATTTTCACATTATTAAACCAATCAGCTGGGCTAGTACGGAAACCAAATGCAAGAAGTACGGCATCCGCTGGCAACACTTCTTCAGAACCTGGAATTGGCTCTGGACTGCGGCGACCGCGGCTGTCTGGCTCGCTCAATTGTGTAGTCACAAATTTAACGCCAGTCACTTTGCCGTTTTCACCGACAATTTCAATTGGCTGACGGTTAAACTGGAATTCCACACCTTCTTCACGTGCATTTTTCACTTCACGGCGAGAACCTGGCATGTTTTCTTCATCGCGACGGTAAGCACAGATCACTGATTCAGCACCTTGACGGATAGAAGTACGGTTACAGTCCATCGCAGTGTCACCACCACCCAGTACGATAACTTTTTGACCTTCTACACTGATGTATTCAGCCGCATCTTTTTCCCAGCCTTGGCAACGGTTGACGTTGGCAATCAGGAAATCAAGCGCGTCATAGACACCGTCTAGATCTTCACCGGCAAAACCGCCTTTCATGTAAGTGTATGTACCCATACCCATGAATACTGCATCGTAATCTGCAAGTAGCTGATCAATCGTTACGTCTGTACCAATTTCAGTATTTAAACGGAATTCAACGCCCATGCCTGTGAAAATTTCACGGCGACGTTTCATGACGTCTTTTTCCATTTTGAATTCAGGAATACCGAAAGTCAGCAAACCGCCAATTTCAGGGCGCTTGTCAAATACCACCGGTTTTACACCATTACGTACCAGAATGTCTGCACAACCGAGTCCTGCAGGACCAGCACCAATGATTGCGACTTTTTTATCAGTCCATTTCACGTGTGACATGTCTGGACGCCAGCCCAAGGCAAAAGCGGTATCATTAATGTATTTTTCTGCATTACCAATGGTCACTGCACCAAAACCATCATTCAGGGTACACGCCCCTTCACATAAACGGTCTTGCGGACATACACGGCCACAGACTTCCGGTAAAGTGTTGGTTTGATGGCACAGTTCTGCTGCCTGGAAAATACGGCCTTCAGCAATTAACTTCAACCAGTTTGGAATGTAGTTATGTACCGGACATTTCCATTCGCAATATGGGTTACCACAACCTAAACAACGGTGGGTTTGGTTAGCCGCAATTTCCGCTGTAAAAGGTTTATAAATTTCCACAAACTCTGCTTTGCGGACAGTTAGATCTTTTTTCTCTGGATCTTGGCGTGCTACATCCAGGAATTGAAAGTCATTGTTTAGGCGCTCTGCCATGTCTCTCTCCGTGGGTAGGTGTAACGGTTTCATCTTTTACCGCTACACCTGCCTATCAATCTGCAGTAGTGGAATTATTGTGGATCAGCTTTGGTTGTTTTCAAAAGCGTTTGCAAATTAGCAGCTTTTGGTTTTACAAGCCAGAATTTACGGCTGTAAAAATCAAACTCATTGCGGATCTTGTACGCCCAAGCACTACCTGTTTCAGCAATATGTTCATCTAAGATACGAAGCAAGAATTCTTGATGTTCTTCCATCGCCTCTGTAGAAATACGGTTTAATTCGATTAGCTCATGGTTGTAATGGTCAACGAAGTCGTTATCCAAATCAAGTACATAAGCAAAACCGCCCGTCATACCGGCACCGAAGTTATGACCTACTTTACCGAGTACAGTTACAATACCGCCAGTCATATATTCACAGCAGTGATCGCCTGCACCTTCAATTACGGCAAAGGCACCTGAGTTACGTACCGCGAAACGCTCACCTGCAGTACCTGCAGCAAACAGTTTACCGCCAGTTGCACCATACAAACAGGTATTACCAATAATTGCCGTTTCTTGAGTTTGGAAAGGCGAACCTTTTGGTGGGAAGATCGATACGCGACCACCCGCCATACCTTTACCGACATAATCGTTGGCATCACCTTCAAGTTTAATATGTAAACCGCCAGCGTTCCATACACCTAAAGACTGACCCGCAGTACCGGTCAGATTGACTTTAACAGGATGTGCTTCCATGCTGAGGTTGCCATAACGTTTAGCAATCTCACCAGAAATACGTGCACCAATTGAACGGTCACAGTTCACCACATTAAAGCTGAACTCACCGCTCTTACCTGCTTCAATGGTCGGAAGCATCTCATCAACCATTTTCTCTGCAAGCAGACCTTTATCGAATGGCGCATTACCTTGTACTTGGCAATATTGCGCTTTACCTTCTGCAGATGGATGCGAGGTTAATAATGCACTTAAATCCAAGTGAGCATGCTTGTCAGTTTCACCTGGCAATACTTCAAGCAGATCAGTACGGCCAATCAGGTCTTTCAGGCTTGATACACCAAGCGCTGCCAACCATTCACGTGTTTCTTCCGCAATAAAGTGGAAGAAGTTGATCAGCATTTCAGGTTCACCGATGTAGTGTTCCTGACGTAAATGATCCTGTTGAGTTGCAACACCGGTCGCACAGTTGTTCAAGTGACAGATACGCAGGTATTTACAACCCAATGCAATCATTGGTGTAGAACCAAAACCAAAGCTTTCCGCACCGAGGATTGCCGCTTTAACCACGTCTAGACCAGTTTTCAAACCACCATCGGTTTGCACACGTACTTTGCCACGTAGGTCGTTCACACGAAGGGCTTGATGCGCTTCAGAAAGACCTAATTCCCATGGCGAACCAGCATGGTGAATTGAAGATAACGGGGAAGCCGCTGTACCGCCGTCATAACCCGAAATGGTAATGAAATCGGCATATGCTTTCGCAACACCCGCAGCAATCGTCCCTACACCCGGTTCAGATACCAGTTTTACTGACACCATCGCCTGAGGATTGACCTGTTTCAAGTCAAAGATCAGTTGTGACAAATCTTCAATTGAGTAGATGTCATGGTGTGGTGGAGGTGAAATTAAGGTTACGCCTGGTACTGAGTAACGTAAACGTGCAATTAAGCCATTCACTTTACCACCCGGTAACTGACCGCCTTCACCCGGTTTTGCACCTTGTGCGACTTTAATCTGCAACACTTCAGCAGAAGTTAAATACGCAGGCGTTACACCAAAACGACCAGAAGCGATCTGTTTGATTTTCGAGTTACGGATTGTGCCATAACGCGCTGGATCTTCACCGCCCTCACCAGAGTTTGAACGACCACCGATGGTATTCATGGCAATGGCAATCGCTTCATGTGCTTCAGGAGACAATGCACCCAAAGACATCCCGGCAGAGTCGAAACGTGGCAGAATTTCTTCAACCGATTCCACTTGATCTAGTGCAATTGAATTATCGGTTTTCAGCTTCAACAAGTCACGAATGGTAGCGACCGGACGGGTGTTTACCAGTTCAGCATATTCTTTAAAGTCCGCGTATTTGCCTGAACGAACTGATTTATGTAAGGCATTGATCACATCTGGGTTAAATGCATGATATTCCTTGTCGAATACGAATTTCAGCATACCGCCCTGATCGATTGGCTTACGTGATTTCCACGCTGTATCAGCCAGTTTTTTCAGATCATTTTCAAGATCAGCAAAAGTTGCACCTTTAATACGGCTTGGTACACCAGTGAAGCATTTAGCAACTACTTCAGTCGATAAACCCACAGCTTCAAATAACTGGCCACCACGATAAGAGGCAACAGTCGAAATACCCATTTTCGAAAGGACTTTCAATAAGCCTTTCTCAATACCCTTACGGAAGTTGGCTTGTGCATGGATTGGGTCACCCAACAACTCGCCTTTCGCGATCAAGTCATTGATCACGTCATAAGCCAGGTAAGGATAAATCGCAGTTGCACCAAAGCCCAAGATCACTGCAAATTGATGTGGATCACGTGCCAAGCCAGTTTCAACAATAATGTTGGCATCAGTACGCAGGCCCACATTGATTAAGTAGTGATGTACTGCACCTGTTGCCATGAGTGCATTAGCAGGCAAGAAACCTTGACGGATTTTCTTGTCTGAAAGCACCAATAAAGTTTTACCATCACGGATCGCTTGTGCAGCCTCGATACAAATACGTGTAAGCGCAGCTTCCAGACCTTCAGTTTCTGCATAGTTCAAATCGATATCAGCAATTTCGTAACCCGGACGCCCAAGGGTACGAATCTGATGCATTTTTGAATTTGTAAGTACAGGACTAGAAATAATCAAGCGATCGGCATGTTCAGGGCTTTGCTCGAATACGTTTTGTTCGCGACCCAGGCAAGTTTCCAATGACATCACAATCGATTCACGTAATGGGTCGATTGGCGGATTGGTTACCTGTGCAAACTGTTGGCGGAAGTAATCTGATACATGGCGTACTTGACGAGACAATACTGCCATTGGCGTATCATCACCCATTGAACCCACTGCTTCCTGGCCACTTTCAGCGATTGGGCGAAGCAACTGGTCACGCTCTTCAAAAGTCACCATGAACATTTTCTGTGATGCTTTCAGCTCATCGCCTTTCAGGCCTTGATCACATAAATATTCTTCCAGTTCCGGACTACCTTGAATGCGTACAGAGTTCTCACGCAACCATTCACGGTAAGGACGCATTTTTTTCAAATGGTTGCTGACATCTTTGGTGTCAAGCATTTTTCCAGTGAAAGTATCAATCACCAGAATTTGACCCGGGCCAACACGACCTTTAGAAATCACATCTTCAGGCTGATAACCCCAAACCCCAATTTCTGATGCAAGCGTGATGTAGCCATTTTTAGTGATGACCCAACGTGCTGGACGTAAGCCATTACGATCCAGCATACAGATCGCATGACGGCCATCTTGAATCACCAGACCCGCCGGACCATCCCAAGCTTCCATATGCTTAGAGTTGAATTCATAGAATGCACGAAGGTCTGCATCTAAAGTTTCAACGTTTTGCCAAGCTGGTGGAACCAGCATACGCAGTGCACGGAACAGGTCCATGCCGCCACCGACAAGAATCTCAAGCATGTTATCCAGGCTTGAAGAGTCTGAACCGGTACGGTTCACAATCGGGTTAAGATCGGTTAATCCAGGTAATAGCGGGTTTTCGAATTTTGGTGTACGCGCCATTGCCCAGTTACGGTTTGCAGTAATGGTGTTGATTTCACCATTATGCGCCAGATAACGGAATGGCTGCGCTAAAGGCCAACGCGGTAAAGTGTTGGTCGAGAAACGTTGGTGGAACACTACAATATGAGATTCCAGGCGTTCATCTGCCAAATCGGTGTAAAAGTCAGCAATCGCTTCAGGCATCATCAGGCCTTTATAGCTAATCACTGTAGAACACAAAGTGGTCACATAGAATGATGGATCATTGGTTAACTGTTGTTCTGCACGACGACGTGCCAAGAACAATTTACGGTTAAACTCGACCTCAGTCACACCCATAGGGCAGTTGACAATAATCTGTTCGAATGCAGGTAAAGACTGCATTGCAATTTCACCAAGCACATCGTTATTGGTTGGAATAACACGCCAAGCGAGAACTTTAAGACCTTCAGATTCAATTTCTTTGGCCAACACTTGTTTAGAATGTGCAGCAATTGCTGGGTCTACATTTAAAAATACGGTACCGACAGCAAAAATTTCGCTTAAAGTGATATCACTGAGTTTTTTTGCTTCTTCACGGAAGAATTTCTTCGGCATTGCCAAGAGCAGACCACAACCATCCCCTGTCTTACCATCTGCGGCAATACCACCACGGTGTGTCATACAGCTAAGACTATGCATAGCGGTCTTGACGAGATCATGGCTGGCATCACCCTGCATATGGGCGATTAGACCGAAACCACAGTTATCTTTAAACTCATCCGGTTGGTATAAACCTTGAGCGGGAGCTACAGTATTAGGCGATGGCATGTGCATAGCGTACCCTTCTTTTCAACATGGCCCATAAAGCGGGCATCTAACAATCAAATATCTTCTTTGCGATTTAGTCCAATTTACTCACTTTAAGATCAATGATGAGTAAAATCTTTTCATCATGCTTAAGATAATCCGATTTTAATCTTTGTACATGAATTAATTGCAAAAATGTTTTGCTTCGTTCATGCACTCTTTTAAAGCAGGCAAATTTGACGATTTCGCACAATCATTGAATCTTTTCGCGCCAAAACAGGGACATCAACTCAATTCACGCACCAATTAAGCAAAAAATATGCCAATCACAAAAAGACAATGCTAAACGTTTTAAATATAAAAACATTAAAGTTTCGCGAGTTTTATCAAACTCTCAGCAAAACATTTTTTGCACTATATTTGTGCGTATTGTTATTTTTATAACCTAATTTGCTCTATTTTAGAACTATATTTTTAGTTAAATGGGTCATTAATTTCTTTTTCTGGAACTTTATTTCCGCCTTGTTTCGGTGCAGATTCGACAGCTGAATGTGACTGCTGCACATCCACTACATTGCCCTGTTCGTCGCGACGTGTCACAGTGGTGGTTGTAGTTGCTGTTTTAGCATCAGTTGCCGGCTCATTGGATTTTGGTTTCACAATTGCCAATATGCTTTCGTCAACTTTAGGTAAAGGCGCAGATTTTAGATTGACTGCATACAGCTTATTATTAGTACCCATTTCATCCGCACCCATGTCATTTACTAAAGGGACATAATTTTCAATATCCTGTACTTTAGGCTGAACAGTCTTGGGAAATTGCAGCGGTAATTGCTCTAGCATACGTTGAGCTTCATCTTTATTTCTATATACCCCATAGAGAAGCACATATTGTTCAATCTGGTTCTCACCGCTTAAACGTATATAAAAAAAGTTCTTGCGATCGGATTGTTTTTTTAAAAAACTGCGAATCACATCATCCTTGGTTGTGCGAAACAATTCGATGGTACTTGCGTTCTTATTATCATTAATAAACTTGCTACCACGAAATTCCGGTTCATAACTTCCAGTAGTCACTACACGTGTGGTCATTTCTAAAGGACGAACTTCATCCTGTAACGCACCAAGCAAGTTCGTTGCAGCAACTTTTTCGGGTTGAATTTGTAGCTCAGACTCCGTTTCCGCAGATTTTTCCACTTCAACTAAAGCATCGCTATCCGTGATTGCCCAAAAAACAAGTGCTGCAAATAAACACACCACCCCACACACCAGCCAGATATAATTTTGAATACGTTGCCATTGTGTACGGAGGGTTGCCATGAGTTATGCCTTTTCTTGATTCGCTAAAATCGCTTGTTTCATCAATTCCACATCAAATTCTTTGGTAATTACGGCTTGCCCCAGTGCTTTCATCAGGACCAGACGCAACTGCCCATTCAGCACTTTTTTATCATGTGACATATAGGCAAGAAATTCTTCCAGTGGAATAGCTGGGCATTTTACGGGTAAATGAGCACGTTGAATGATTTTTTTTGTACGTTCTAGATCTTCACGTGAAATCCAGCCCATACGTTGTGACAAATCAGCCGCCATCACCATCCCCGTAGCAACAGCTTCTCCATGTAGCCAAACGCCATAACCCAAATAGGATTCGATTGCATGACCAAAAGTATGCCCTAAATTCAGTAAGGCACGTTCGCCTTGTTCTTTTTCATCATTGGCGACAATGCGTGCTTTATGAGCGCAAGATTTATATACGGCTTCAGCGAGCAGTCCGGGATCGCGCGCAACCAGCCCATCCATATTTTGTTCAAGCCAGACTAAAAAATCACGATCGCCCAGTAAGGCATATTTAATCACTTCTGCCAAACCCGCAGATAACTCGCGGTCTGGCAAGGTCGAAAGCTGCGACATATCAGCAAGCACAACTTGAGGTTGCTGGAAAGCCCCGATCATGTTTTTACCGAGTGGATGATTGATACCGGTTTTCCCGCCCACACTTGAATCGACTTGTGACAAAAGTGTCGTCGGCACCTGAATGAAATACACCCCACGCTGGAAACAAGCAGATGCAAAGCCCGCCATATCACCAATAACTCCACCACCCAAAGCCAATACTGTCGCATCCCGGTTAAAACCCGCTTCCAGCAAAGCATCAAAAATGAGATTTAAATGCTCAATATTTTTATACTTTTCGCCATCAGGCAAAATACATGTCGCAACCGTTTTACCCAAACCTTCAATCGCACTGAGGTAATGCTCTAGATATAAAGGAGCAACCGTCGTATTGGTTACCAGCATGACCTGCTTTCCGTGAATATAAGATTCAAGTAAAGATTGGGGATTGAGATCACTGCCAATAAAGATAGGATAGCGACGATCACCGAGTTCAACATGTAAAGTTTGCATGAAATTAAAACCGTTAATTAGACTAGCTTTGCTTCTTGAGAAACAATCATATGTAAGATTTTTTGCGCTAAATCACGAGCAGCGCCCTGATTTGTTTCGATAATATAATCTGCAACTTCACGATATAAGGGATCGCGAACAGCCAATAAATCACGTAACTTTTGTTCAGGATTTTCAACTTGCAGTAAAGGACGGTTTTTATCCCGATAAGTGCGCTGTAATTGTATTTCGACAGGAGTATAAAGGTAAACCACAATTCCACGTTGTTTTAAGAATTCACGATTAGGTGACTGGGTCACTGCTCCACCACCAGTTGCAATAACCAGCTGTGAACGGGCAGTGAGTTCATCAATCACCATTGTTTCACGGTTACGAAATCCCTTTTCACCTTCTTTTTCAAAGATCCAAGGAATTGTCGCACCTGTTTTACGTTCAATTTCTTGATCACTATCAAGAAACTCTCGTCCCAACAGTTCCGCTAAATGACGACCAACAGTTGTTTTCCCAGCCCCCATTGGCCCTACCAAATAGACATTTGGCAGGGTTTCAAACTCATTGCTTGGCAAGGAGTCACCTATTTATTTTGCTAAATTTAAAATATATTAATGATTTCTTGAAACACTGTCATCAACAATTCGTGGTGTAACAAAAATCAGTAGTTCGCTCTTATTATCCTTTTTTACATCTTTACGGAATAAGCGTCCCACATAAGGCAAGTCTCCCAAGAAAGGCACCTTAGTTTGAGTATTGGCTGTCTGCTGTTCAAAAATACCCCCCAAGACTATTGTTTCGCCATTTTCAACCAATACATTGGTGTTGATCTCATTTTTATTGATTGTATATTGACCGGTAGGTGTAGGATTCCCTACAGAGTCATTTTTGATTTGCAACAACATCTGGATTTTGCCATCTGGAGTAATGCTTGGCGTGACATCTAAACTCAAAGTTGCATCAACAAATGAAGTTGTGGAAACAGCATTTGCCCCCCCTCCTTGAGAAGATTGATAAGGAATTTGGGTACCCGATGCTACTTTTGCAGCTTGTTTGTCAGCAGTGAGTACTTTCGGAGTAGAAATAACTTCACCATAACCATCAGCTTGCAATGCAGAAAGTTCTAAATCCAGCATAAAATCTGACAAACTGATTAAACCAAATGCAATTCGGCTTGCACCTTGACTGGTTACACCTAAATCCACATTTAAGTTCTGTGGACGTTGAATGGTATATTTACCATCATCACTAGGAGTCTTTAAATCCCACAAGGTTGTATCACTACCACCGACAAGCAAGTCACTATTCTGGTTGATACCCTGTGATAAAATGCCCCACTTTACACCCATCTCTTTGGTAAAGTCTGTGGTTGCACGCACTATACGTGCTTCCACCATAACCTGTTTCACAGCCACATCCAGCAAATCCACCATTTTGCGAACTTTATCGATATTTTGTGCAGTATCATTAATAATCAAGGTATTGGTACGTGCATCAACCGAAATTGAACCACGTGGACTTAAGAGGGTTTCACCTGAATTATCATTTGATCTACCGCCACTACTCCCACCACCCGAATTATTCGACTGTTTAGTTTCAGTAATTAACTTTTCAATATCAGTGACTTTAGCGTAACTTAATTTTAAATATTCAGTTTGAATCGGCGCCAGTTTTACACTTTGTGCTATAGCTTTAGCTTCTTCTTCTTCCGCCTTGATCAGTTCTGATACCGGTGCAATCCAGATCACGTTGCCATTACGGCGCTTATCCAGATTTTTGGTTTTCAAAATAATATCAAGAGCCTGATCCCATGGGACATCTTTTAAACGCAGGGTAATATTGCCTTGAACACTATCCGCAGTCACCATATTGATACCGGTGAAATCTGCCAATAATTGCAGTACACGACGTACTTCAATATCTTGGAAATCCAAAGAAATCTTTTTCCCTGTATAAGCATTGGCTGCTTTAGGTTTTAATGGATTTTTATCTTCAGGACGTTTTAAGCTGATGGTTAGTTTATTATCAGTCTGATAAGCCATATATTCATAGCTACCAGAAGTCTGAATGGTAATCACGCCATTACCGCCGTCATTGGTAGCATCGACCGTGGATACCGGAGTTGCAAAATCATTGACATTTAAACGACGTGCCAAGTGTGCAGGAACTTTGTTACCCAAAGTTCGTACTACTACTTTACTGCCTTGCTGTTGTACATCTACCGGAGTATTACTACCTAATAAATCAACAATAATTTGGCCTTCACCCTGACTGCCACGCTGGAAACCGATATTGGAAATGCCTTGCGCAGTTTTTTGAGCCATAATTTGCTGTGAAGCAAATGTATTTCCAGCAACAGAATTAATTTTTAATATAAAGGTATTGCCTTCAATACGTGTGGTAAAGGCACCCGCATCAGCCAAGTTCACAGTTAAACGTGAACGTTGCGCATCTGAACTCACATCGACCGAAGTTGCCTCTTTCGTTGCGACAGGAATGCTATTTTGTTGTAAATTTTGTTGTGCTTTATCAAAATCAAGAATCAAACGTGACGGCTGCTCAAGTTGATAAGCTTGAGGTTGTGGTGGTAAACCATTAAACATCACACGGATTTCTGTACCCTGACCTGCAATCTGCATCGGCACAATATTAGTAATACTGACTTGTGCATTTGCAACCTGCATGATCGCGATCGCAACAGCACCCATAGAAAATTGACGAAACAAATGGTTCATTGTATTGCCATCCCCAAATATAAAATCTTTAAAACTATTATTCATTTTTATTCCTTTTAAACTTAAGGCGCTGGTCCAAGTAATACTAGACTTCTTGGACGTTCCACGTATCCTTCTCGCCCATCTGGAATAATTTCCACGAGATCAATTTGTGTAGGTGTAATATTGATCACGCGACCATGATTCATACCCATATAACTGCCGCGCTGTATTCGTTCAATTTCACCATCTGGCGTCTGAATCAATGCCAGTATCTGTCCAGACTGGCTACGCATGCTTCCCTTCATATTTAACGATTCAATTGCATAACTTTCTAAAGGCTGCAGTTGACGTGATAAATTAGGATAGACCCGCTTTCCTGACATAATTTTTAATTCAGCAGCCAGCGAACTCGGTAAAAAAGGACTCTTCAACTGGTGTGCCGCATAATTAAATGTCGGTACAGGAGGAAAAACCGGAGCGGGTTCAATCGCTAATGGGGGTTGATTACGGATATTGGCCATTTGTTCATTCACGGCATCAATACGCGAGTCACAGCCCACTAACATTAAACCCAACATCAAGCTGAGAGAGATTTTTTGCATTTTCATTACTTTACCCCTCCAGTTGTAGCCGTTGAGTTAGCATCCGTAGCCTGAGTACCGGTAGCTGGAGTAGCCGTAGCCTGAGCATCCGTAACCCCAATATAACGGTATGTTTTTGCTTTAACGTTATAGTTCACTTGAGGAATGTCAGATTTTTTCTCTTTATTTTCCGATGCTGTAATCTCAAAATCATGTAAGGTTACAATACGTGGCAGTGCAGCAATCCCACTCACAAAAGAACCAAAGGCATGATAATCACCTGTTGCTGTGATTGAAATTGGCTGTTCAATAAAGAATTCTTGTTTAACCTCTGGATCCAAACTAATGTTTTTAAATTTCAAGCCAGAACTTACACCCGTCACGTTGATATCTTCAACCAGACCTGGAATTTCAGTTTCTTTCGGCAATTGCTCTAATTGCTGATTAAAATTCGCTTCCATTTCTTGTAACTGCGCTTGCAACAACTGCAGGTTACGAAGCTTGGAATCTTTTTCACGAAATTCATTAAGTAGGTTTTGTTCTTGAGCAGCAGCATTGGAAATATCGTCCAATTTGCTTTTAATGGTTAAAAAATAACCAAGAACACCAATCGCCAATACAATCGCAATCCAGCAGGTAATTTTGACGGACAATGGCCAACTGCCATAGTTATTCATATCCAAAGTATTGAACTGCTGAAGGAACTTATCCAGCGTCATCTTCTTTTTAGTGACCACAGCTTCATTTGGATTTAATTCATCTAGTTCATCGAGACTCATTTTGCTGCCTCCACGGTTGAATTAGCTGTATCGGATTGTGCTTGTTGTTGTGCTTCTGGTGCAACTGGTTGTGCGATTTCGTCTAAGTCAGCAGTCACCACAAATGAACCATAACCTTCCTCAACACGCGGAACAACTGAACTAGGCGCTTTATCTTTTTGCTCTTCAACTGCTAAAAAAGAATTCATAAAAGCGTTGCGATACCAGGCAGATGCTTCTAAATTACGTAAAAACTCTGCAACAGTATTCGGGCTTTCCGCCTTCCCCTCGATAGTAAATTTATCACCAGTACGCACAAATTTGGTAATATACAAATTAGTTGGCGTTACTCGTACCAATTCGTCAATCAGACGTACTGCAATCGGACGTTGCCCTTGCAAGCCTTGAATCAGTTTCATACGCTCAATAATAGCATTGCGCTGTGCTTCCAAACCTTCCAGAGATTTTAATTGCACATCAAGATTTTGATTGGTGCTAGTAATTAGCTGATTGGCCTGTTCCTGGTCTTCAAGTTTTTGATCATAATAAAACCATGATGATGTAACCGCCAAAGCGCCAATGAATGCAGCCCCAATACAAATTGCTATAAATTCTTTTTTTCGTTTCTCTCTCAGCTCATCACGCCAAGGGAGCAAGTTAATTCTTGCCATTAATCAAAACTCCTCAATGCCAGACCACATGCCACCATGAGCGAGGAAGCATCATTCTCTATTTTTTTAATATCGATTTGTGGAGAAAACCCCATTTGCAAAAATGGGTTGGCAATCGTGACGCGATAACCCAGTTTTTGTTGTAGTAATTTCGCGAGTCCTGGAATATTAGCATTCCCCCCCGCCAATAAAATGTGGTCAATCTCATTAAACTGTGAAGATGAGAAGAAGAACTGCAGTGATCTTGCTGCCTGTTGAACTACAGCTTCCAAGAACGGCTCTAAGACTTCAACATCATAGTCATCGGGCAATGAACGGGTTTTCTTGGCACGGCCCGCTTCTTCAAAAGACAGACCATAGCGATTTTGAATTTCTTGAGTCAGCTGTTTACCGCCAAACACCTGCTCTCTTGTATAAATCACTTTATTATTTTGCATCACAGATAAGGTCGTCATGGTATGACCTATATCTAAAACACCAACCGTATTCACACCTATTGGTAAAGTATCGGAAAATACTTTATAGGCATTTTCTATCGCAAAACTTTCAACATCGGCAATTTTTGGTGTCAGGTTAGCCAATTCCAGCACTTCAGCACGTGCTTCTACATTTTCAAGACGCGTTGCAACTAAAAGCACATTCACCCGATTCGGATTGGCTAAACGATCCGGCAATACTTCAAAATCCAGACTGGCTTCATCCAGAGGAAAGGGAATGTATTGCTCTGCATCCATACGGATCTGAACTTCACGTTCGTCATCCGTCATATCGGCATCCATTTCAATGGTTTTGGTAATCACCAATGAAGTTGGGATGGCAAGGGCTGCAGCTTTAGATTGCGTATTGGCAAGATTAAGCGCTCGCTCTAGTGCATCTCCGACAGCTTCTGGATTTAAAATATTTTTTTCAACAACACTACCCTCAGGTAAGGGAACCAGTGCATAGCTCTCAACCCAGTACCTGTTACCGCTCTTAACAGAAAGTTCTAACAATTTAACAGAAGTAGAACTAATATCTACTCCTACTAACCCCTTATTCGGCTTACGATATAACCTGAGCACAATATACTTCCTATTATTTTTTTATCCCCAATAAAAGTAACCTACTAATCAGTGCTGGTCTATAATTTTATACAGATACAATAACTCATCTAACAATCTGCATGTGTAAAGGCTATACTGACCGCTAATTAGTTTGCCATTAGCTCTTATTAAAACTTACTTGTTATGAAAAAGCTATCACGTTCGGGCCATGTTCATCCATTTTTTTTGATCATAATTATAGTTTTGGTCTCAATTCCGATGGGATTTTATGGCATGTATCTCTATATTGCCCCATCCTTACCCAAAATGACCACCTTAAAAAAGGCGCCGTTATTAAAACCTTTACAAGTATATAGTGCCGATAATGAGCTTATTGCTGAGTATGGCGGGAAATTGTCTGTCCCTGTGGAATACAAACAGATTCCAAAACCCTTTATCTCGGCCTTCCTTGCTGCAGAGGATTCATCCTTCTTTGAACATAGCGGAATCAGCTTTAAAGGTTTAGGACGTGCGGTGAGTGAAACCATCACCGGTTCCAACGTACAAACCGGCGGTTCTACCATCACCATGCAGGTGGCTAAAAATTATTATTTAACACCAGAACGCACGCTAAAACGCAAACTGACTGAAATTTTCTTAGCACGTAAAATTGAACAAAACCTGACCAAGGAAGAAATTCTCACCTTATATGTGAATAAAATTTTCTTGGGTAAAAATGCCTATGGCATTGCTGCAGCTGCAAAAATTTACTACAACAAAAACCTGGATCAGCTCAGTATTGCTCAGATGGCCATGATTGCAGGGCTGCCCAAAGCACCTTCAAAATACAATCCGGTGGTCAATCCTACCCGCGCCTTGGAACGTCGCAACTGGATTCTGGGACGTATGCTGCAGCTGGGTTATATTAATCAGGCTCAATATAAACAGGCTATTGCTGAACCGATTAACCTCGATATGCCTGAACGTGGCATCAATAATAAATTTCCCTATGTGGGCGAAATGGTACGCTCAGAATTGATGGAAAAGTTTGGTGAACAAGCAATTGATTCTGGATACAAAGTCTATACCACCATCAATAGCCAACGTCAGGCCTTCGCAGAACAATCGGTACAAGAAGGTCTCGAAGCCTATGACCGCCGACATGGCTGGAGAGGTGCTGAAGCCCATGACAAACCCTTGAGCGAATTCATGGCGTATGCAAATACCTATCCTGCCAAGGTGATTAAAGTCGATAAAAACGCTTTTGAAGCATTGATGCAAGATGGCTCTAGCGTGACTGTACCTTGGTCAGGCATGTCTTGGGCTTCTCCTTACAGGAATGCCAACAGTGTAGGTCCTGCTCCACGCACAGCTTCCCAAATTGTTAAAGTAAACGATATTATCCGCTTGCGTCCGAATGACAATAAAACTTCTTGGGCACTGGTACAGATTCCTAAAGCACAAGGCCAGCTGATTGCATTAAACCCCAACAACGGCGCAATTGAAGCAATTGTTGGTGGATACAATTTTTATCAGTCCAAATTTAACCGTGCCCTACAAGGCTGGCGTCAACCAGGTTCAACCATCAAACCCTTTGTCTATGCATTGGCACTTGAACGCGGTATGACACCCTACAGCATGGTCAATGACAGTCCGATCACCATTGGCAAATGGTCACCGAAAAACTCGGATGGTCGTTATCTTGGCATGATTCCATTACGTCGCGCCTTGTATTTATCACGGAATACCGTGTCCGTTCGCCTGCTGCAAACGGTGGGCATTGAGCGTACCCGACAATTACTGATGGATTTTGGTTTGCATGAAAATCAGATCCCACGAAATTACACTATTGCCTTAGGTACACCACAAGTTCTTCCTATTCAAATGGCCACAGGCTATGCCACCTTCGCCAATGGCGGTTACCGCATTCAGCCGCACTTTATTGACCGTATTGAAGATGCGTATGGCAAAGTGATTTATCAAAGCAATCCTGACTATGCATGTATTTCCTGCATCAACCAAACTGATGAAGAAACTACCTCTGCAGAACCGGTAACCCCTGATGATGAAGTAATTGATGTCACCAATCAGACATTACCAGAAGAAAAAGAACTGGCCAAACTTGAACTTGATGAAACAAAAAGCCAGTACCGTCAGGCACAGCGTGTCTTGAAATCAAGCTCTGCATATGACATGGCCAATATTCTGCGTGATGTGATTCAGCATGGTACCGGACGTGCCGCACTCAGAATTGGCCGTGATGATCTTGGCGGTAAAACCGGAACAACCAATGATGCCAAAGATGCCTGGTTTGCCGGTTTTAATGGCAAACTGGTGACGGTTGCCTGGGTCGGTTTTGACCAGCCTACTACGTTGGGTCGCCTTGAGTATGGGGGTGTTGCCGCCTTGCCAATCTGGACCAACTTTATGGGCAATGCCTTAAAAGGCACACCGGCAGCCTGGGTGCATTTTGACAAAAATGCCAAAGCGCCAACCAATCATAACCAGACGATTACTGTCGGTGAACCTGTTCAAACAGATCGTTCATCTCCACCTTTGGCTCGTCCATTGTATCGTCCGGCACCTATTACTCCAGCACGGGCACCGGAACGTGACTTTGATGATCTTCCTGGAGAGAAAATCCTGGTTCCGGATAATGCCAACCCGCCAGACATGCAAAAACAAAACCACAAACCGGATGCACTTGATCATCTGATTGATGTATTTGAATAGCATGCTAAAAAGCCCTCGAATGAGGGCTTTTTTATTGGGCTTATTTCTTTTTGAACAAATAAATCTGGAATTGAGCCTTTAACTCAAACTGATCTTTCTGTTCCAAAGCCTGACGTCGTTCTGGCTTGGCTTTATAGGCATAAGGCGTCATGGCAAGCAGATGCTTTAAATCCGCTTGTGACAAGATAAAGGGCGCATCTACGATACTCTCCCCTACCAGCTCAAAAGCATCTTCCAGCTGGACGACAAATTTATGTGGTTCATGCGGATTCACGTCTTCAAAAAGCGCCTCACGCATGGCATATAAATGCTCTGTTGCAGGCGTAACCACTATCAAATAGGCATGCGGTTTCAGTACCCGTAATATCTCCTGTTTTGGAATAGGGCTAAACAAGCTGGTACACAAGTCGATTGATGCATCTAAAACAGGTAATGTTGCACCCGTTCCAACCACCCAGGTCACATTTTTATTCAGCTTGGCTGCAACCTGAACTGCATTTTTGGCAATATCTACACCGACACATTGCAGCACTTCCGCCTGCATGGCATTGGTGTAATAACCTTCACCACAACCGATATCCAGCAGATTTTCAATGCGTAATTCGCGAATTTTTTCAACCACGCCCTGTTGTAAAGGTGCATAAAAACCTGCACTTAAAAATGCACGACGCGCCTGTACCGATTCAGGCGTATCACCCGGATTTTTACTGTGCTTATGCTGCACCACATGCAGGTTCACATAGCCTTGTTTTGCCACGTCATAACTGTGGTTATTCACACAGTGCCATGTTTTTTCGGTCAGTTTCAATGCTTCATGACAGACAGGACACATCAGCAGATTCATATTTTTCTCCAGTGCCTGAAATCAGGCGATAAAAAAGCCGGCAGATGTGGGAGCAAATGCCGGCTCTTTCGAATATTTGCTTAACGCAATTTTAAGGTCATTAAGCCTAAAACTACCAGCATAATTGTGATAATCCAGAAACGAATCACCACTTGGGTTTCACGCCAGCCTTTTTTCTCATAATGATGATGCAGCGGCGCCATCAGGAATACCCGCTTGTTACGCATGCGCAGTGAACCGATCTGCAAGAATACTGAAATGGCTTCTACCACAAAAACACCACCCATAATGGCAAAAACAATTTCCTGACGAACCATAACTGCAATGGTACCTAGCATTGCACCTAAGGATAAGGCACCGACATCACCCATGAACACTTGCGCAGGATGGGCGTTATACCAAAGGAAAGCCAAGCCGGCACCAATCATTGCAGCGCAGATCACCACCAATTCGGATGAATATTTCACATATGGCATGTGTAGATAATTAGCAAAACGAACATCCCCTGCAAGGTAGGCAAACACGCCCAAACCTGCTGCAACCAGAACGATTGGCATAATTGCCAGACCATCCAGACCATCGGTCAGGTTGACCGCATTGGAGGCACCGTTAATCACCAGATAAGTAAAGATAATAAAACCAATTCCCAAAGGAATAACCGAGAATGGAATAGACAGATTTTTAAAGAACGGAATCAACAAATCTAGCATGTTGCTGGTATGCACAGGATTGACCTGCTGAGTCGCAATCACATACAGGGCAATACCGGCACCCAGAGAAGCCACTGAAGTCCAGAAGAATTTTTTTCGTGCAGGCAAGCCGGCATTGTCTTTATAACGGACTTTAATCCAGTCATCTGCCCAACCTACGGCACCAAAGATCACCATTACCCCAAGCACAATCCAGACATAAGGATTAGATAAATCGGCCCAAAGCAAGGTTGATATCCCAATCGAGAGTAGGATCAAAATCCCGCCCATGGTGGGTGTACCCATTTTTTTGGCATGACCTTCAGGAGCAAACGAACTGACTGCTTGGCCATATTTGAGTGCTTGTAGCTTACGGATCATCACTGGCCCTAAGACCAGTCCAATGGTTAATGCAGTTAATACACTGAGCAAAGCACGTAATGTTAAATAACGAACCACCTGAAACGAGCTGTTATAGCCCGCCAGTTGTTCAAATAGCCATAACAGCATTAAAGTTTCTCCATCAAATCAGCCATCAATGTTTCCATGTGGGTATAGCGAGAACCTTTAAACAGGAAACTCATGGATTGAGGTTGATGTGTTTCAATTAAACCAAGTAAGAAAGGAAGAGCTTGTGCCTGAGTCAAAAAGGCCTGCAATTTTTTTCCATACTGGGTACTGCGCGCCCCTTCTTGGGTGGCTGGAGCAAATTCACCCACGGCAACCACGAAGTGAACGCCCTGTACCGAAACCAGGTCACGGCCCAGCATATAGTGTTGCTGTGCTGCACTTGTGCCCAATTCACCAATATCGCCAATCACCATCACCTTGACACCTTCCTGCTGGGCAAGCACTTCTGCCGCTGCGCGCATGGAAGTCGGATTGGCATTGTAAGTATCATCAATAAACAGATGCTTTTCAGTATGAATAAAGTTCAAACGACCTTTGGCACCCGTCGCCTGTTCCAGACCAATCACAATATCATCCAGCGCAACACCAATCGCGAGAGCAAAAGCTGTCGCAGCAGTGGCATTCTGAACATTATGTTCACCGGCAAATGGCAGACTGATCTGACGCACACCTTGAGGGGTATTTAAAGTAAAGCGGGAAGATTGTGCTTGCAACTCGATGTCTGTTGCATATACATCACCACCTTGACCAAAACTCAATACCTTCTCAGTTTGCACCACTTGGCGAATCGTATCTGCAAAATCATCGGCAGCGGGAACAATAGAAGTACCTGTTGCGGCAATATGTGCATAAATTTCCGATTTGGCACGACAGATACCATCGCGTCCGCCAAATTCACCCAAATGTGCCGTACCAATGTTGATAATCCCGGCAACATGCGGTTGCACCAGATTTGATGTGTAATCAATCTCACCCTGATGGCTCGCGCCAAGTTCCATGACCGCAAACTGATGTTCGGCACGCAGCTCGAGCAACATCATTGGCACACCCAAATCGTTATTCAGGTTACCGCGGGTAATTAAGGTCGGTGCCAGACGCGATAAAATACTGCCTAGCATTTCCTTAGTAGTGGTTTTACCACTGCTACCGGTCAGCGCAATCACTTTCAATTGTGAGTTCTGCGTACGGCGATAAGCCCCTAAATGACCAAGAGCCAAACGCGTATCTGCAACCACGAGTTGACAAATATCTGCGTCGACCGGATGACTGACAATCGCAATTTCACAGCCATTTGCTGCAACATGAGCAACAAAATCGTGCGCATCAAAACGCTCACCTTTCAGGGCAAGAAATGTATCGCCTTGTTCGGCATAACGTGAATCTGTCAAAATTCGTTTGATTTCGCCTTGAGGCACTTTCTCATTCAACCAGTAACCCTGGGTGGCTTCAGCAAGCTGCGCTGCTGTCCACGGCTCTAAAGGCACTGTACTGGTAGTCGATGTATGCATGATGGTTTCCTATTGCGCAGGATAAGCTGAATCTGGAGTGTGAGGTTGTGCATCAATAGCTGCCTGCACTTCGATCACATCATCAAACCAATGACGTACGCCATCAATTTCCTGATAGTTTTCATGCCCCTTGCCGGCAATGACCACAATGTCACCCGCCTGAGCCTGTTTCACTGCAAATTTAATCGCTTCACGGCGGTCATGAATTTCATGCACTGTATGCGCTGAAAAATCGATTCCCGCTTTCATGTCGGCAAAAATCTGTTCCGGATTTTCAGTGCGCGGATTGTCTGAAGTGATCAGTGCGACATCGGCATGATCCAAGGCAGCCCGGGTCATCAGCGGACGCTTGCCACGGTCACGGTCGCCACCACAGCCAAAGACTGCCCATAAATTTTTCGCTACATGGCGTTTTAAGGTGGTCAGCACCTGAATCAAAGCATCTGGAGTATGGGCATAATCCACCACAAACAGACGCTCGCCATCACGGATCACCTGCATACGACCCGGCGCACCTTTCAGTTGCGCTGCAACGGCAATCGAATCCGCCAGCTTAAAGCCTGCCTGCTCTGCAGCAATCAGACTCGCGACAAGATTTTCAACATTGAAGTGACCGAGCAATGGGCTATGCACTTCAAATTCACCCTGTGCCGTGCACAGTGTAAAGCAGGCACCACTTAAGCTATATTGAATATTTTCAGCTTGATAGTCAGCGTTCTGAGTGATTGAGTAAGTGAGAATTTTTGGCCGAGCCGGATTTGATTGTGCCGCCTCAATCATGACCTGTGCATGCTCATCATCAATGTTGATAATCGCCACTTTTAAACTGGAAAATTTGAATAACCGCGACTTGGCTTCAGCATAGGCTTCAAGCGTACCGTGATAATCCAGATGATCACGGCTTAAGTTGCTATACGCCGCAATTTCAATATCGCAGCCATTCAAACGACCCTGTTCCAGACCGTGTGAGCTGGCTTCAATCGCAGCAAATTCAGCGCCAGCCTGTGCATATTTATGTAATGCATTTTGCAACTGCAAGGCATCCAGAGTGGTATGCGAAGAAACTTCCAGATTCGGCAAAATACCGTTACCGGTAGTTCCCATCACGGCGCATTTCTTGCCTTGCAACATCAACAGTTCAGCAATTAAACGCGAGATGGTAGTTTTACCGTTGGTCCCTGTCACCGCAATAATCTGTTCCGCCTGCACCGGCTGGCTGGCCTGCAAATATTGTTTTTGCCATTGCCCCATCAAATGACGGACATTCGGCACCACAATACTGTTTTCCAGGCCTAAATCCGTTTCACTCACCACCGCCAAGGCACCACGTGCCAAAGCCGATTGTGCAAACTGCAGCGTTTTTTCAGGCTGAGAAAAACTAGTCAGGGCAATAAAAATTTGCCCTGCTTCAACTTTACGACTATCTAAACTAAAGCCACCGAATGGCTTGCTTATCCATCCAGCGGTTTTCTCAGTACTGTAGAGATCTTGAAATGTAATCGACATTCATCACCTGTTACTGGATTTTGGGAGTATCTAAAGGTTTATCTAAAGGCACGTTCATCAAACGTAATGATTCTTGCATCACCCGTGCAAATACAGGAGCTGCCACCAAACCACCGTAATATTGCCCTTTCGGATTTTCCACCACAATGACCATGGCCAAGCGCGGATCACTTACCGGTGCCATACCGGCAAACAGTGCACGGTATTCCGAGTCTGAATAGCCTTTACGGTCTGCACGTAATTTATGTGCTGTCCCGGTCTTACCTGCGACACGATAACCTGGAATATTGGCCTGCTGTGCCGTACCACCCGGCAAGGTCACCGCTTCCATCATCAACAAAACCTGTTCGGCAATTTTTGCATCGACAATTTGCTCACCCTTCGGTGGCTGATCCAGTTTATACAGGCTTAAAGGCACCTTCACGCCTTTATTGGCAATCATGGCATAGGCATCGGCAATTTGCAGTACCGTCGCATTCAGACCATAACCATAGGCCATGGTACCCACTTCCGATACATTCCATTTGCTTGGCGGCAAAATCAAACCCGCACTTTCACCCGGGAATTTAACTGCGGAACGCTGTCCCATCCCCACACGTTTATAGAATGTAGGCAAGGTTGCATAAGGCAGTGATAAGGCAATTTTTGCCACACCAACGTTGGAAGATTTCTGGATAATCCCGCCGAGGGTAAGTACGCCATAGTTATGGGTATCACGAATGGTATGGTTACCAATACGCATACTGCCCGGCGATGTATTGACGATAGAGTTCGCGGTATATTTGCCACTTTCCAGTGCCATCGCCACAGTCAGCGGTTTCATGGTAGAACCCGGTTCGAATGAATCGACTGCACCGCGGTTACGCATGGCATCTTTATTGGTTAAACTTTTCTTATCGTTCGGGTTATAAGATGGCCAGCTGGTCATTGCCAGAATTTCACCAGTTTTGACATCTACAGCAATCGCAGTGGCAGAACGTGCATTATTGGCCACACCGGCAGCGGTCAATTCACGGTACAGAATATATTGCAGGCGCGAATCGATACTTAAGGTGATATTTTCCCCTGCTTCCACTTCTTTGATAACTTCAGGATCTTTAAAACGGTTGCCGCGCTTATCGCGCACAATTTGCTGTTCGCCATCATGACCAGATAAAGCACTATTCAGCTGCATCTCCAGACCTTCAATCCCGGTTCCTTCACTATTGGTTAAACCAATAATCTGGGCATTCGGCTGCGGCTGCGGATAGTAACGCTTATAGTTTTTCTCGGTATAAACAGCCTGAAACTCACGTTTTGCGATCAGTTCAGCTTGCTGGGGTGGAATTTCTTTTTGCAGGACCAGATAACGTGAACGAGGTTTGTCGTTCATCTTCTTTTTCAATTCTGCACGATCAATGCCTACCGCATCGGCAAGTTCATCCAGATTGAGGTTTTTATCGGGTAACTGACGTTTCAGTTTACGGTTATGAGGATCTTTAGCCAGCTCAGCCGTAATCTCATCAAACAGTTTTTTGGTTTCAAAATAGTCGCGCGGATCAATCACCACTTTCATGACCGGCGTACTAATGGCCAAGGGCACGCCATGACGATCATAGATCACGCCACGCATCGCCTTGACTTTTTCCGTTCTTAAAATGTTGGCATTGGCCTTGTTTTGCAAAAAGTCCTTGTTGATGACCTGTACATAGAATGCACGGCTCACCAAAGCTAAAAAGCATAGTAAAACCACACTCCACATCAGATAAAAACGCCACATATCTACGCTAAGGGCATTTTTCTCGGTAATCGGCTGCTGCTTTTTGCGTGTTGCCTGACTTGTTCTCTTGTCCACCATATTACAGCTAGCCTTATTTTTTATCTTCTGGAGTCATTGGTAAAGAAATTACAACCGTCTGCGCGGCAGGTGGCGAGTACATGCGCAATTGCGTTACCGCACGCGTGCCAATTTGCGCCGTTGCACCAAAGGTTTGTTGCTCAATCAGCAAACGCCCCCACTCTGCATTCAGATCATCCCTTTCCCGCATAAAAGAACTTAACTCGCGATAATCATGACGATATTCAAATACCTGGAATACCACCATCAATGCGCTAACAAAGACCAATAGCAGCAAAATGATATAACTGATGATTTTTTTCATCGGCTTTTTACCGGCTTTCTTTTCAACAACTTCAGTTTTCATTATTCGCCTTTTGAAGCTAAGCGTTCTGCAACTCTAAGCCATGCACTACGAGAACGAGGGTTGGCTTTGACCTCTTCTTCACTGGCACGAACTCGGGAAATTTTCTTTAAACGACGGGTATCTTCCCGTTTTTGTGGCAACCCCCAACTGGTGTCTTCCGCTAAAGTCGATTCTTTTTGAATAAATTGTTTAATTAGACGGTCTTCCAGTGAATGGAAACTGATCACCGCCAAACGTCCCTCTGATTTTAAAACTTCCACAGCCTGTGGCAAGAAAGCTTCAATATCATCTAATTCTTTATTAATGGCAATACGGATAGCCTGAAAAGTTCGGGTTGCAGCATGTTTATTTTTTTCCCATTTCGGATGGGCAACTTTTACAATTTCAGCCAGTTGAGCAGTCGTTTCAATATAACCTGCCGCTTTAATAGCTTTGGCAATACGGCGGCTATAACGCTCTTCTCCATACTTGAAAATCACATTGGCCAAAGCTTCTTCTTCAATATTGACTAACCATTCAGCCGCCGTTGGACCTTGCGAGTTATCCATACGCATATCTAGCGGTCCATCTTTCATAAAACTAAAACCACGTTCCGCCTGATCAAGCTGTGGAGAGGACACCCCTAAATCCGCCATTACCCCATCAACCTTGTCGATGCCCAAATCTTCCAGTTCCTGTTTTAAATCGGCAAAGCTGGCATGGATAATTTTAAAACGTGAATCTTCCTGTTCTAATACAGCTGCAGTTTCCAAAGCTTGCGGATCTTTATCAAAGGCATAGACGCGGGCATTTTCATCCAATTTAGACAGCAATAAACGGGTATGACCGCCGCGACCGAAAGTGCCATCGACATAAATTCCTGTATTGCGATCTGCCAATAAGGCATCAACAGTTTCGTGAAGTAATACAGAAATATGCGACATAAGGGTTCAATCAATACTATGAAAAATGTAACTGCACATTATTACCTTGTTTTAACAAAGCTCCAAACGACTTTTTGTAGGGAAATATTACTTTTCATAGAGAAAACCGTTTTTGGGGATATTGAAGCAAATTTTGCTGTGAATGCATATTATTTAAAAAACCCGATTCTTCTCTTTATTGTTTGTTAAAATTTGCCTCTCTAGTCATCAATTGATCAGCAGCTAAATAGAAATTTTTCTACTGTTCATTTCTTTGATCTAGCTTAGCGATTTGTTCTTTATTTAGGTCAAAATTACCGTTACTGCTCAGGGGCAGTTGCCTTGCCCTGCTGGCCTTGATTTATCTATGGATCATGAGCCCAAATCACAATAAAAAAGCCAATCACAACGGATTGGCTTTTTTAGATCACGCAGAATTAACGCTTGCTATTGTAAATCTGGTCGAAAATTGCACCATTCACAAAATGGGTCTGTTGCGCTTTAGCCCAGCCACCAAATACTTCATCAATGGTAAACGTTTTTATTTTCGGGAATTGAGCAGAATATTTAGCCAGCACGTCCGGATTACGTGGACGGTAGTAGTATTTTGCCGCCATTTCCTGACCCAATGGTGAGTACAAGTAGTTGATATAACCTTTGGCTAACCACTTGTTACCATCTTTCTCCACGTTTTTATCCACGATTGCAACTGATGGTTCAGTTAAGATAGACATGGATGGATAAACAATTTCAAATTTGTTTTTGCCCAGACTTTTTTGAGTGACCAAGGCTTCATTTTCCCAAGTCAATAACACATCGCCAATACCGCGTTCTGCAAAGGTGGTCATTGAAGCACGAGCAGCCGAGTCCATCACTTTGACATTGTGGTACATCTTGCCCACAAACTCTTTAGCTTTGGCATCGTTACCACCCGGTTGTTTCAGCGCATAACCCCAAGCAGATAAGTATACCCAACGTGGTAAACCACCTGTTTTAGGATTCGGGGTAATAATTTGCACGCCCGGTTTAGTTAAATCAGACCAGTCTTTAATATGCTTGGGATTGCCTTTACGTACCATAAATACGATGGTTGAAGTATAAGGTGCAGAGTTATGCGGGAATTCTTTTTGCCAGCCCGGCTGGATTTGACCCGATTTGACGATTTCTTCAATATCATTTGCTAATGCCAAAGTCACCACATCAGCTTTTAAGCCATCAACCACAGAACGCGCCTGCTTGCCTGAGCCACCATGAGATTGCTTGAAATTCACACTACGCCCAGTGCGCTCTTTCCAGTAAGCACCAAAAGACTTGTTGAATTCATCATAAAATTCACGTGTTGCATCATACGATACATTTAAGAATTCACGGTCTGCCGCCTGAGCAGAAGTTGCAGTAAAAGCAATGCTCGTAGCAAGCAATGCTGCACTGAGTAACGCTTTAAATTGAGTTTTCATTGCAATACAGATCAATTATCTTCATTAATGCTAACTATATGAAATAAAGTCATAATTCGCAATTCATCCAATTTAGACATAACAGATTAAGATAAAAGGTTTTTCTACTTAATTCACTGTTTTAGATACAAAAATAGTGACAACATTATACTTATTTCATATATATAGATTTTTATGGATTAGATATAAAAAAAACGGATAATCTAGTTATCCGTTTTCTATTTTAATGCTTGATAACGATCAGAATATTAATTCTTTTCACTATAGATCTGGTCGAAGATGGCACCATTCACAAAATGAGTTTTTTGCGCTTTCGCCCAGCCACCAAACACATCTCCAATAGTAAACAGTTTGATTTTTGGAAATTGTGCTGCATATTTCGCTGCCGCTTTTGAATCACGTGGACGGAAGAAATATTGTGCTGCCAAATCCTGCCCTTTTGGCGAATACAGATAATTTAAATAACCTTTAGCCAAGTTACGGTTACCATCCTTATCAACATTTTTATCGACAATTGCCACCGATGGCTCAGCCAAAATTGAAATGGAAGGATAGACAATCTGATATTTGTCTTTGCCCAGGCCTTGAGTTGCCAATAAGGCTTCATTTTCCCAAGACAACAGCACATCGCCAATACCACGCTCGGCAAAAGTGGTTAAAGAGCCGCGTGCACCCGAATCCAGTACTTTCACATTGCCATAAAGCTTTTTCACCAGCTCCCGTGCTTTGACATCATTTCCACCCGGCTGTTTTAACGCGTAGCCCCATGCCGACAGATAAATCCAGCGTGGCGCACCACCAGTTTTCGGATTTGGCGTAATAATTTCCACACCCGGCTTGGTTAAATCGTTCCAATCTTTAATATTTTTAGGATTACCCTTGCGAACCAGAAAAACCACGGTCGAGGTATACGGTGCAGAATTGTTCGGAAATTGCTTTTGCCAGTTTTTATGAATCAGGCCAGCATTCACAATTTCATCAATATCGTTGGCCAGAGCCAAAGTCACCACATCAGCCTGCAAACCATCAATCACGGAACGGGCTTGCTTACCTGAACCGCCATGAGATTGCTTGAAATTGATCTCCTGTCCGGTACGTTGTTTCCAATACGCCCCAAAGGCCTGATTATATTCCTGATAAAATTCACGGGTCGGATCATAAGAGACATTCAGGAAATCTTTCGCGGCGAAACTCTGCGTGCCCATGCTCCCCAGCAAGACCAAAAAAGTAGAGACGATTATTTTTTTCATGTGTAACACTCTTCTTTAAGAATAAAGACACTATATGAATCGAGAATATTTTTAACAATCATAAACTTATAATATTTTATTGATTAAAAATCGGTTTTAAAGATATCTATAAAAATGCTTTTAAATGCACTTTTAGCACTAAAACCATCCCTAAAAAATCTCAAACTTGTTGTTTTTCATCATTCTTCATGTTGTCTCCATATTTTTTTGATACAAAGTTCCCAAGCTTTATAGGTATTTTATCATTTTGTAAAAAAGTGTGACCTAGTTCTACTTTTGTATTTTTTTGTGTGGTTAAATGGTGTCACACCACAGGATTAAAACAATATATAAAATTCCAGCACCAGAAGGGGAGATGTGGAAATGCGATATACAGCAATTATACAGGCGTTAAGTTTAAGTTTAAGTTTAGGGTTTATGGCTCAGCTGGGACATGCAGCTACAATTAAAGGTACCGAAGCCAAAGTGACTTTAAGCCCTGAAAAATCTTCATTGATTGAAAAAGCCTTGCAACAGCAAAAGCACGGGGGCAATACTTTACGTGCTGATAACGATTTAAAAATTCTGACCGAAATTAAAGTTGCACCGACTCAAAGCTTTTTTGCCGCCCAAAACCAGAAATTTAGCCGTTTTGTGCAAGCGCTATTCCCGCAAAACAACTCTTAATTCAGCAGCGAACTTCTTGCCCCTTTAGTGGTTCCCATCTAGCCTAATCATTTCAATGTTGAATTTAACATTAAGTGATTGGGCTTTTTCGTTATAATAGCTTCCATTCACATTCTGAAAATATTGGTTATGACTGTTCGTACTCGTATTGCACCTTCTCCTACTGGCTTTCCACACGTAGGCACTGCTTATATTGCCTTGTTTAACTTATGTTTTGCTAAACAGCATGGCGGTGAATTTATTCTTCGTATTGAAGATACCGATCAACTGCGCTCAACTCCTGAATCTGAAAAAATGATTTTAGATTCATTGCGCTGGTTAGGCTTAAATTGGTCAGAAGGTCCGGATGTGGGCGGTCCACATGCACCCTACCGTCAATCTGAACGTATGGGCATTTATAAGCAATATGCGTTAGAACTTGTAGAAAAAGGGCATGCTTTTTACTGCTTCGCAACACCAGAAGGACTGGATCAAATGCGTGCTGAACAACAGGCACGTGGTGAAACACCGCGTTATGATGGTCGTGGTTTAAAGCTGTCGGCAGAGGAAGTGCAGCGTCGCCTTGCCGCAGGTGAGCCCCACGTGATTCGTATGAAAGTACCTGAAGAAGGGATTTGTAAAGTCAATGATTTACTGCGTGGGGTAGTTGAAATTCCTTGGGCTCAAGTCGACATGCAAGTCTTGCTTAAAACCGATGGTTTACCGACTTACCATCTTGCCAATGTCGTCGATGACCATCTGATGCAAATCACTCACGTTTTCCGTGGCGAGGAATGGTTACCATCTGCACCAAAACATCAGTTGCTCTACCAATACTTTGGCTGGGAAATGCCGGTACTGGGTCATATGCCATTGCTTCGTAATCCGGACAAATCAAAACTGTCTAAACGTAAAAACCCGACTTCAATCAATTACTACAGGGACATCGGCGTATTACCGGAAGCATTGTTGAACTATTTAGGCCGTATGGGCTGGTCAATGCCAGATGAACGTGAAAAATTCACGTTGGCAGAGATGATTGAGCACTTCGACATTAAACGTGTGTCTTTAGGTGGCCCAATCTTTGATGTGGAAAAACTCAACTGGCTGAATGGTCAATGGATTAAAGCACTCTCTCCTGCCGAATTGTTAAATACTTTATTGGCGTGGAAATCTGACCGCAATACCCTGGAAGAAATTGCTGCTGCCATTCAGCCGCGTATCAACCTGCTTTCTGAAGCAGTGAACTGGGCTGGTTTCTATTTCAACCAGTTCCCAAGCATCAGCAAAGAGCAGTTTGAAAGCAAGAAATTGTCTGATGAACAGATTCGTCAAAGCTTGCAGTTCGCCATTTGGCGTCTGGAAAGCCTGTTCACCTGGAATAATGATACAGTCAGCCAAACCTTAATGGACTTGGCCAACCAGATGGAAGTGAAACTTCGTGACTTCATGCCCACCTTCTTTATTGCCATTGCCGGTTCAACCTCGTCGACTCCAGTCATGCAGTCTATGGTCACGATTGGTCCCGATTTAACTTTCGCACGTTTACGTCATGCCCTGGAAATTGTCGGCGGACCGAGTAAAAAAGAAGCAAAAGTATGGGAAAAACTCAATGAAAGCTTAAAATTGCCGAAAAATGATGCAGTTGATAAAGCATAATTGATTTTATAGTTGACGTGTAAGCGCAATACCCCTAATATTGCGCTCACACAAACTGGGGTCATAGCTCAGTTGGTAGAGCGCTACAATGGCATTGTAGAGGTCAGGAGTTCGATCCTCCTTGACTCCACCAAAGTTTGCTGTTTTTACCTGTGTTGCCTCAATTGTCCCTATCGTCTAGAGGCCTAGGACATCGCCCTTTCACGGCGGTAACCGGGGTTCGAATCCCCGTAGGGACGCCATATTCAAGATCACTATAATATATTTATAGTGATCTGATAAAAAACCCAAGCATTGTGACTTGGGTTTTTTATTGCCTCAATTTTGTCTAAACTTTTATTTGCGCTGTTTTTTGCTTTCTGTGTCATTCCGATTAAAATAAGCAATAGATTAAAATTATGGAGTTGTAATGCAATACCGTTGCCCCAAATGCCAAAGCCCTAAAATTATGCCTGTCGCTCAAGCCGGTAGCCCTGCAGTACGACCTGTAGTTCCCAAAAGCCTTGTCTTTCTAATTCCTGCTGTATTCATTTTATTACTGCTGGTTTTAATTAGCATTGCCATGTGGATTTTCGGCAATGGCGCAGGCTCTACCCTACAAATTGCCACTGTGGTGGTCTTTATTATCTGTGTCATCGCCGGGTTCTTGTTTTACCGTGATCTGCCTGATTTTAAAATTTCCATGCAAGGCTTTATGCAGTCACAAAAAAAATGGAAATGTCGTGAATGTAATCACGAATGGGAAATCTAAAACAGATTTGATTTCACATCAGCTTCAATGTTGGTGCTGATGTGAATCTTCCTGATGATCTGAATGTTGCACTGGATCACTCGCATTATGGCAATGTGAATGCGTCATACATTCGGTATCTTCAATCTGTAAAGTCATTTCTGTAATGCCATGTTGATGGCTTAACATCTCCAAGGCTTGCTGATATAAGGCATGATGATCTGCCTGTGGTGCATAAAGATGTACGGTTAGATGGAGATTTTTGGAAGTAATGGCCCAAACTTTCAGCTGATGAATACTTTCTACATCCTGTAGGCTCAAAAGATCATTACGCAACTGTTCAATATCAATTTCCTCTGGCACCCCTTCAAGCAAAATATTGATACTTTGTTTGAGTAAAATCCAGGTTCTCGGCAATACCCAAAAACCAATCAGCACCGCAATGAGGGTATCTACCCACATCCAGCCGGTGAAATAGATCACGGCCGCGCCAATAATCACCCCGATCGAACCCACTGCATCGCTTAAAACTTCCAGATAAGCACCTTTAACATTCAGGCTTTCTGCCGAGCTGGAAAACAGGATTTTCATGGCAATCAGGTTAATCACCAGACCAATCACAGCCACGCCCAGCATGCCCAGACTCTGGATTTCAGGGGGATGGCTAAAACGTTGATAAGCTTCGAATAGAATATACATCGCTACGACAAACAGCATCGAGGCATTAAACAGTGCCGCCAGAATTTCAAAACGCTGGTAACCAAAAGTTCTTTTATCATCCGCTGGCATTTTGCCAATTTTGATCGCGACCAAGGCAATGGCTAAGGCTGCTGCATCGGTAAACATGTGTGCCGCATCGGAAAGCAGCGCCAAACTTTGGGTGATAAAACCAGCAATGACTTCAATAATTAAAAAGGTGCTGGTGAGTGCCAGGGCAAAGGTCAGCTTTTTGGCATTGCCCTCTGTGACGATTGCATGGCTGTGATCATGCCCATGATGTTCACCCATACACACTCCCTTTTCTATAAATTTTTGCTTTTCTTCTGGGTCAGCATAGCAAGGAATTATAAAGTTATAAAATTACATTATTATCTCAGCATCATGAGTGCTGAGACCAAATCTCAATATAGGAATTAATTTATTATAATTCATATTCAAAATTTTAAATTCAAAAAAATTAACAACTTAATTAAAATCAACACACAATTGATCTCAAATGAAAAAGCAAATTACAAATAAAAAGTGCTTAATTAAAAAAAAGCATATAAATTAATAATATTGGATAAAAATCATTTAATTTTGATCATAAGGAGCTGAACATGATCATACATACATTAAAACAGATCGTGTACGCTTGGCTTCCTCCATTTGACTCTTAAAATATCCGCAAAGCAAAATCCACCTTCCGAGGCGCAGTTAGCATATACGCAAGGTCTATATTAGGAAAAGTTGGCAATAAAACATAATCAAATCTTTGCAAGCCTGCACGCCAATCACACAACACCAGAAAAAAATCCCGTCACACAAGATCACCGAAATGCAATATGGAACTTTTTAAGTGCAGCATTAAAAGGGCATCGTGACGCCCAGTATAAACTCGGCCTATGTTATTTAAACGGTGACTTAGGTTTAGATAAAAATTACACTCGTGCCCAAGAATGGTTAAAAAAGCTGCAAATCAGGGTCATCCGGAAGCCATAAAGACTTTAATGTATAGTTATTCGCAAATTGCATTTTAATAAAAAAAACCAGCCCGAAGGCTGGTTTTTTAATACATCAAATCAGAGATTAACCACCGATTTTTTTGTATTTAGTACGTTTTTGTACAGCAGCATCACCTAAACGTGCCTGACGGTATGCTTCATATTCCGCATAGTTACCTTCATAGAATTCAGGCTGTTCATTTTCAAATGACAAGATGTGCGTTGCGATACGGTCCAGGAACCAACGGTCATGCGACACCACCATTACAGTACCCGGGAATACAAGAATTGCATCCTCAAGTGCACGTAAGGTTTCGATATCCAAGTCGTTCGATGGCTCATCCAGCAAAATTACGTTTGCACCCATTTGCAGGATTTTCGCAAGTTGTAAACGGTTACGCTCACCACCTGACAATTCGCCGACACGTTTTTGCTGATCTTGACCTTTAAAGTTAAAGCGACCGATATAGGCACGAGAGGCAATTTCGTAATCGCCAATGCGTAAAATATCCAGGCCGCCAGACACTTCTTCCCAAACCGTTTTATTATTGTCTAGTGTGTCACGGATCTGACCTACATAAGCCACTTTAACCGACTCACCTAAGGTCACCGTACCAGTATCCGGTTGCTGTTCTCCAGTCATCATACGGAACAATGTGGTTTTACCTGCACCGTTCGGACCCACGATACCGACAATTGCTGTTGGTGGTACTGTGAAGGTTAAGTCTTTATACAGCAGACGACCATCAAATGATTTGCTAATCCCTTCAACTTCAACCACCTTGTTGCCCAAACGTGGACCAGGTGGAATGTAGATTTCAGAGGTTTCATTACGCTGCTGGAATTCGCGTGAGTTAAGCTCTTCAAAACGCTCCATACGCGCTTTGTTTTTCTTTTGCTGACCTTTGGCATTTGAACGAACCCATTCAAGTTCTTTTTTCAATGCCTTGGCAAAAGATTCTTCTTGTTTGTTTTCTTGCTCTAAACGGGCATTTTTCTGCTCAAGCCAAGAAGAGTAGTTACCTTGGTAAGGAATACCCATGCCACGGTCAAGCTCAAGAATCCATTCCGCAACGTTATCCAGGAAGTAACGGTCATGGGTAATCGCCACGATGGTACCCGGGAAGTCTTTCAAGAAACGTTCTAACCAAGATACAGATTCTGCATCCAAATGGTTAGTCGGTTCATCAAGAAGCAACATGTCCGGTTTAGACAATAGCAAACGGCAAAGTGCAACACGACGGCGTTCACCACCTGAAAGCAAGGTTACGTCTGCATCCCAAGCTGGTAAGTTTAATGCAGCAGCAGCTTGATCCATCTGGTTGCTTAGGTTATGCGCATCCCAAGAATGGATAATCGCTTCCAGCTTTTCTTGCTCTTTTGCAAGAGCATCAAAGTCTGCATCTTCAGCTGCGTATTCAGCAAAAACTTCATCCAAACGTGCCAAGGCATCTAGTGGTTCACGCAAACCATCTTCAATGTTGCCACGGACGTCTTTATTTGGATCAAGTGGTGGTTCTTGCTCAAGATAGCCGATTTTAATACCCGGTTGAGCACGCGCTTCACCTGAGAAATCTTTATCTACGCCAGCCATAATACGAAGCAAGGTAGATTTACCTGCACCGTTTAAACCAAGCACACCAATTTTTGCGCCTGGAAAGAATGATAAAGAGATGTCTTTTAAGATTTCGCGCTTAGGCGGAACCATCTTAGACACACGGTTCATCGTGTAAATATATTGGGCCACGTAGGACTCCTCTATAGAAAAAGCAACATTCGCACTCTAACCAAAGCAGAATGCGAACAAATATTTGGCCGGCATTATACGATGAATGTACAAAAAAAATAAGGCATAGCATGCATCTTCAATAGAATGTTACAACTAATGGCGTGTTGGTTTTTTAAACATAATCATAGACACTAGGTTGTATTCAAATCTGACTGAATAAAATCCGTATATATAAGAAAATTAGATATTCTTTTCTATAATATGCACTTTTATTCATATTCACAGATGATAAACTAATTAAATAACCAACCGAAACAATTAACTCACAAAGATGACGTAAACATGACTTATAAAGACGAAACACTTGCCATTCATGCCGGATATAGCCCTGAACCGACCACAAAAGCGGTCGCTGTACCCATTTATCAAACGACTTCTTATGCTTTTGACAATACCCAACATGGGGCAGATTTATTCGATTTAAAGGTTCAGGGCAATATCTATACCCGGATTATGAATCCCACCACAGCTGTTTTAGAACAACGTCTGGCTGCACTGGAAGGCGGGATTGGTGCTTTGGCCCTAGCCTCCGGCATGTCTGCGATTACCTATTCCATCCAGACCATTGCTGAAGCAGGTGACAATATTGCCTCGGTTTCAACGCTCTATGGCGGTACATACAACCTGTTTGCCCATACCTTACCGAAGCAAGGCATTGAAGTTCGTTTCTTTGATTATCAAAAACCTGAAAGCTTACGCGACTTGATTGATGACAAAACCAAGCTGGTCTTTGTCGAATCGATTGGTAATCCACTAGGCAATATCATTGACCTGGAAGCCATTGCAAACATTGCCCATGAATACGGCGTACCGGTGATTGTGGACAATACCGTGGCCACTCCTGCTCTGCTTAAGCCTTTCGAATATGGCGCCGACATTGTGGTGCATTCACTGACAAAATATATCGGCGGACATGGCAATTCCATCGGCGGTGCCATTGTCGATAGCGGTAAATTCCCTTGGGGCAAATATCCTGAACGCTTCAAGGTATTGAACACGCCTGATCCAAGTTATCATGGGGTTAATTATGTCGAAGCTTTGGGTGAAGCAGCGTATATCGCCCGCGCACGTGTGGTGCCATTACGCAACACCGGTGCTGCCATTAGCCCGCTCAGTGTATTCCTGATCTTGCAAGGTCTGGAAACGCTTAACCTCCGCATGGAGCGTCATACTGAAAATGCGCAAAAAGTTGCTGAATATTTACAGCAACATGCCAAAGTAAATTGGGTGAACTATGCAGGTCTAAAAGACCATCCTCAACATGCCTTGGCACAAAAATATGTGAAAGGTAAACCGTCTGCAATCCTGTCTTTTGGGGTGCAAGATGGTCTTGATGGCGGCACCCGCTTTATTGATGCACTGCAACTCTTTACCCGCTTGGTCAATATTGGCGATGCCAAAAGTCTGGCTTGTCACCCTGCTACTACGACTCACCGCCAGCTCAATGAAGAAGAATTGAAATCGGCCGGGGTCAGTATTGATATGGTACGTTTATCTGTCGGTATTGAGCATATTGATGATTTAATTGCCGATTTGGAACAGGCATTGGCTCAAGTTTAAAGCCTTTGATTTCAATACAATGTGGCCTTCTTTCTGAACGAAGGAAGGCTTTTTTATTTGCTTGTAATTTTCTGGTTATTTCTCTTTGCTTTGCTTTAAATTCATGGTAAAAATTAAATTAATATTAGAACAATAATAGAGCAATTACTCTAATTATATTTGTAAATTCAATAACTTATTTCTAGATTTTTTTTTTACATTCGTTATTATAGTCGACTCGAGAATAGCTCAACTTCCCCAAATCTTGAGCGCTAGAATCAACTAAAAAAATAATCCAAATTTTTATTCTATTGAAACCAGGAAAATATTGTGAATTCAAGACTAGAGAAACTCTTTCAGAATCGAGTCAACGGCAAAGTTGTTTTAATCACAGGTGCATCGAGTGGTATTGGTTTAACCGCTGCGTATAAACTTGCCGATGCTGGTGCACATGTTCTGTTGGTGGCTCGTACCAAAGAAACATTAGATCAAGTTAAAGAAGAAATAGAAGCCAAAGGCGGCAAAGCCTCTGTTTTCCCATGTGATTTAAACGACATGGACTCTATTGATGAAGTATCAAAACAAATTTTAGCATCTGTAGACCATATTGATATTCTGATCAACAATGCCGGACGCTCAATTCGTCGTGCTGTTCATGAATCAACAGACCGTTTCCATGATTTTGAACGTACCATGCAACTCAATTACTTTGGTGCAGTGCGTTTGGTGATGAATATCCTGCCGCAAATGATGATCCGCCGCGATGGTCATATCATCAATATCAGCTCGATTGGTGTCTTGGCCAATGCGACACGCTTTTCCGCTTATGTGGCTTCTAAAGCCGCACTGGATGCTTTCAGCCGCTGTCTGTCTGCCGAAGTTCATTCACATAAAATTGCCATTACTTCAGTTTACATGCCATTGGTTCGTACCCCAATGATTGCACCAACCAAAATCTATAAATATGTACCCACCCTGTCTCCTGAACAGGCAGCAGATTTAATTGCTTATGCAATTGTGAAGCGTCCGAAAAAAGTGGCAACCAACTTAGGTCGTTTAGCATCAATCACCTATTCGATTGCGCCAGACATCAATAATAAATTGATGTCGATTGGTTATAACCTGTTCCCAAGTTCTTCCGCTTCGATAGGTCAGCCACAGAAATTAAACTGGGTACAAAAAGCGTATGCACGCCTGTTCCCGGGTGAGCACTGGTAAGATTCTGCAATACGAAAGCCAGCCACTAGACTGGCTTTTTTTATGCTATAAACCCCATCATTTTTGCTTTTTAGATGTTTTATGCGGATCGCTGCTGTTATTTTTCAATATGCCTGCTTTGCTTTTGCTCTTTTTCTTTGCTATCAGGTCGGTACTTCTCTATACCTGCAAGATTATCAATTGATGGACATAGTCAGTGATATCGGCGGTATTTTAATTTGTATCGATCTGGCTATATTTTTGCATTTCAATGAGGCGGTTGCATCGATAAAAATGAAAAGTGGATCTCAACAGTCAGCTGTGCAAGTTTCAATATTAGAAAAAGTGAGTCGTAAGTTGGGGCATTTGGGCATTATGCTAATTATTTGTGGCTGGATCGTGCCAAAGCTCGCATAAAAAAACCTCCCAAGTGGGAGGTTTTTTTATACAATGTATATATTCTTAATATGCTTAATGACTATGATCGCTGAAAGAGAAATTGCTAAGTTATTCACAAGCAACTGCTTAAATGCCGTTGCTGGCAATGATTTTTTTGCTTTAAAAAAGTTAAAGCTACACGAAATAGCTAATCAGTATCAAGCTCAAACCTTTGAAGAGCTTTATGAAAATGCATACAAAACTCTTAGCAAGAATTACCGCAATGAGTATATTTATAAAAATATAATTGCTCGAAATATATTACTTGGTCGCCATTCTCTTAACTCTTCTATTCTTCTGTCAGAATTCCGAGTTGGCACGAATAAAGCTGATCTTGTACTACTTAACGGCTGCTCAACTTGTTATGAAATTAAAACAGAATATGACAGTTTGGTTCGACTAGAAGACCAACTAACCTCGTACTTAAAATTATTCGATAAGGTAAATGTAGTTTGTTCTCCAAAAATGGTAGATTCTGTTTTGGATTTGGCATCTAAAGAAGTCGGTATAATCGTATTAACAGAAAAAAATACTTTAAAAACTATACGTGAGCCTATCGAGACTAAGCAATTAGATATCGAACTCATGATGAAGTCTCTTCGTAAAAATGAATATCAATCTATTGCTGAAAAACTATATCAACTAAAAATAGATGTTCCCAATACTCGATTATATGAATTATGCGAAAAAATCATTAAATCTTATGAACCAAGAATAGTAAAAAAAGAATTTTTATCCACTTTGAAAGTTACACGAAAGAATAATGCTAAGGCTATAAGTTCATTACCAAATTCTTTGACTAATGCACTAATTAGCTTTAAATTCAAACCAAATGATATTCAAAATCTTATAAAAACTTTTTCGGAGAAAAACCTTAATGTATTACCCAATTTTGAGGGGAAAATTAAATGAACTTCTAGCTTTAAGGGAGCTTGCACCATTAGAACTTAAAAATTTCACGCCAGTCATAGAACCTGTAAAAACAGATATAAAAGCACTTGTAAAAACTATTGAGGCTCTCAATTCCAATACTATAGAACCCTATATAATCATTAATCCCACGATTGGTGATTTCTCAAATTTACCTAAAAATTTATATGAAGAATTAAAGAAATTCGATTATCTCCGTTATCAAATCTTATATTCAATTAATGAAAATACTGAAACATATAAAGACTTTCTCGAAATAAATGATTTCGGTTTATTTATACAAAAAGGTATAGATCAAGAAATTATTAATTTCTCAAAAGAATCAAAAATTAACTTCATTCAAAATGATACTAGTCCGAATGTTAAAAAATTAATTTCTAATAAAGTCACTTATGAAGATTTTTTTAGAAAACAAAAAAAGAATGCTGATTATCCTAAAGAGTCTCCATTCTCATCACTACATAGTTACTATGAAGAAGAATCTAATATTGGATTTGGAGACTATACTATTACTGGTGATGATTTTAGTGAAGGTGGAGGTCCAGCCTATGTAGTAACAATCCATTGCTCATATATTGATTTCAACAGATTTGATGAATTATTTATACGACATTACTCATCTAAAGATGATGGCACACCAACAAATCCAGGTGCTAAATTCAAGCAAGCTCTTAATCAATTAATCGCTGATACTGAAACTCAAGCAATCCCTTACTCAGACACAATAGGATTAGAAGAATTCAAAGCTTTACACCTTTCAGAACACTTCCCTGGCCTTGGACAAGTCAAAAAACTATCAATTAAACATCACATACAAACAATTTCTATTTATTTAGCAGATCAGGAGTCTTAATATGGCTCAGAGATGTTGTAGCAAATGTTTTACTGATAAAAATTTACGTGAAAAAATTCATAATTTAGGAAAAATTCAACGTTGTATTTATTGTAGAAGTAATGAAGAAAGTACAATTGAAACAAGTGAATTATTCAATCTAATTACTCCAATTATTGAGGTGATTGAGACTAATTATCGAGAATCTGAAACTGGTTTAAATATTGCTGAAATATTAAAAATAGAGTTTTCACTTTTCAACCCTTTAACAAATATTCACGCATTAGTAAAAGATACATTTTATGAACATAAACCATTACTTTTAGATAAAAAATTTGAACTCTTATCTCAAGATTTAGATAACGGGTGGGAAGAATTAAAAGCCGAATTAATAAATAAAAATAGATTTTTTCCTCAAACCACTCTCTATAAAGAAGCATTCTTAGAACAAGGTAACCTATTCAATATTTTTACAAATGTTATTGAAGAGTTAAATTATGAAATAACTACATCTGATCAACTTTTTAGGGCTCGTATTTCAGAACAAATTCTTCAGAATGGTGAAATGAAACAACCTCCAAATGATAAAGTTACCTTTGGTCGTGCTAACCCTGATGGAATTCCATATTTATATGCTGCCGAAACACTTGATACATGCCTAACTGAAGTACGACCAGCTAATGGTCAACAAGTAAATATCGTTAGTATTAATCCTATATGCGATTTCAAAGTAATAGACTTAAGAACTCCTAGAAAAAACATATCATTTTTATCTTTAGCAGAAAATGATGACAATTTTGATTTCAAAAATATTTTAAAATTAGTTAACCTTCTTGAGGATTTTTCCCGCGAATTATCTTTACCTGTATTACCACATCGATCTCGATTAGATTATATTCCCACTCAATTTATTACTGAATTTTTTAAAAACATAGGCGACCTTAAGGGATTAGTGTTCCAAAGTTCTTTTGGTAAAGGCTTTAATGTAGTTATTTTTGATCAAGAATTAATAGATTGGCAAAAAACCTTATCAACCCAGCAAATAAGAATTAATGGTGTAGACCTCAAATATGAATAAAAAAACCTCCCAATTGGGAGGTTTTCTTTTAGCAGTTAAAGATTATTTGGAACCTTTAATCCCTGCTTGTAATAACAATGCCCCCAAACCACCAATTTTTTGCTCTTGTGGTTTAGCCGATTGAGGTTTCTTCGCTTGAGGGCGGTCGCCTTGCGGACGTACATGCTGTGGACGTTTGCCTTGTGGCTTACGCTCACCGCGTTGTTCCTGATTTTGACCATGAGTTTGCTCACGGCGTGGCTGACGTGGCGCTTTAGCAGGTGCTTCAGAACCTTCAGGACGCATCGACAAATTCACACGGTTACGCTCAGCATCTACAGTTAACACACGAACTTGCACGATCTGACCCGGTTTTACTACTTTGTGCGGATCTGATACAAACTCGTTCGCCAGTTCAGAAATATGCACTAAACCGTCTTGGTGTACGCCTACATCCACAAATGCACCGAAGTTGGTGACATTGGTGATTACGCCTTCCAGCTGCATGCCTTCAGTCAATTGTGACACTTCAGTAATGTCTTCACGGAATTTGGCAGTACGGAATTCCGGACGTGGGTCACGACCCGGTTTTTCAAGTTCAGACAATACATCTTGAATGGTTGGCAAACCAAATTGCTCATCTGCAAATTCTTCTGCATTCACTTGGCGGATGATTTCAGAATTGCCAATAATGTCTTTTACCGTAGTGGCTTTTGCTTCAACAATTTTGCTCACCAAAGCATAAGATTCAGGGTGAACCGCAGATGCATCCAGTGGTTCAGAACCATCTTGAATACGCAAGAAACCTGCTGCTTGCTCAAAAGTACGTTCGCCTAAACGTGGCACTTTTTTCAGACTTTGACGGTTATCAAAACGGCCATTTTCTTTACGGAAATCGACAATCTGTTGTGCAATTGATTTATTTAAACCTGCGATATAACCCAAAATCGCTGAAGATGCAGTATTTACATCTACACCGACCGAGTTCACACAGTCTTCCACTACTGCTTCAAGGGTTTTTGCCAAGCCCGCTTGGTTCACATCGTGTTGGTACTGACCTACACCAATTGATTTCGGATCAATTTTCACAAGTTCTGCCAATGGATCTTGTAAACGGCGTGCAATTGAAACTGCGCCACGAATGGTAACGTCTAATTCAGGAAGCTCTTGTGAAGCCAGTTCAGAAGCTGAATAAACCGATGCCCCAGCTTCACTCACTGAAACACGCGTTAGATTAAGATCAGCATTTTGAGCCATCATTTCAGCTACAACTGCTTCAGTTTCACGGCTTGCAGTACCATTACCAATCGCAATCAGGTCAACATTGAATTCACGGCACAGACGTGCAAGTTCAGCAATTGAACCTTCTTTATCTTCTTTGGGTGCAAACGGGTAAATAGTGCTATGCGCAACCACATCACCTGACTGGTTTACCACTGCCAGTTTCACACCAGTACGGATGCCTGGATCTACACCTAAGGTACAACGCGCGCCTGCAGGAGCAGAAAGCAATAAATGACGTAAGTTTTCTGCAAATACGTCCATTGCTTCAGCTTCAGCAGCAAGACGTTTTTCAGTCAACAATGAATGTTCGATTTGTGGACGAACCTTGCCTAACCAGAACAGTTTTGCAGTTTGTTTCAAGTAGTCTTGACGTGCTTGCGGTTGTACTGTTTCCAGATTGTATTCAGTTTCAATACGCGCAAGGGGTGCATCATCTTCACCATCCACTTTTAAGCCCAAGACATTTTCTTGACGGCCGCGAAGCATTGCAAGCAAGCGATGTGAAGGTACCTTATTGAAGTTTTCTGAAAAATCGAAGTAATCACGGAATTTTTTGCCGACTTCTTTTTTCTCATCACTTGCAACTGCGCTTTTTAAAACTGCTGTTTTAGCAAATGCCGCTTTTAATTCAGTGGTTAAAGCAATGTTTTGTGCCCAGTCATCAAGCAGAATATGCTGGATCGCATCGAGCTGACTTTCTAAATCTGGATAATCTTCATGGCTAAAGCCAGCTAAAGCTTCTGCTGGATCAACTTGTTCGCTAAAGATTTTTTCAGCAATTGGTCCCAAACCTGCTTCTTTGGCTTTAAAAGATTTGCTGGTACGTTTTGGACGGTACGGCGCATAAATCTCTTCTAAAGCATTCTTGGTTTCAGCAGCATTTACACGTGCCAACAAATCATCTGACAATTTATTTTGTTCTTTCAGAGATTCGATTACTTTTTCACGGCGTTCAAATAAATCACGTAAATACGATAAACGGTTGTCGAGTTGGCGTAACTGGGTATCGTCCAAGCCTTGCGTTACTTCTTTACGGTAACGTGCGATAAATGGAACGCTGGCACCTTCATCAATCAGCTTGATGGCAGCTTCTACTTGATTTGGACGTACGGCAATTTCTTTTGCTAACTGCTGAACTAAGTCAGTCATCGTGTTTGATCCCACAAGGATAAGTACTAAATGGCATGATTATAAAGACCAAGCCCATAAAATCCACAATTGTTTTGATTAAATTTATAAGTGGTTCATATTGCCAATTGATGTCTTTTTCAGAATTTCTCACAAAATTAAGTGACAAGTAGATTTTTACTCTACATATTCAGCAAGATGAACGATAATTTAGATGTATACATTTGGTATCTATGTCTTGATTTTATCTGCAATATTTGTTGCTTTAGAGCATAGCAAACAGATACAAATGAATCGTATACTCAAGGCTATCCGAACTTTTGTTTACGATGACAATAAAGAATAAGGAGCACATCATGAGTTTAGTGGTACCTGCTGAAAAAACAGATCCAGTACAAACTGAAACTGATCGCGTCGAACGCATTCTCGTTGTAGATGACGATGTGCGTTTACGTACGTTGTTACAGCGTTTTCTAGAAGATAAAGGCTTCGTGGTCAAAACCGCTCACGATGCAACGCAAATGGATCGTTTATTGCAGCGCGAACTTTTCTCCTTGATCGTGCTCGATTTTATGCTTCCGGTTGAAGATGGCTTAAGTATTTGCCGTCGTTTACGCCAATCGAATATTGATACGCCGATTATCATGCTGACTGCACGTGGTAGCGATTCTGACCGTATTGCCGGGCTAGAAGCGGGTGCCGACGATTACTTGCCTAAGCCTTTTAACCCAAATGAACTGCTGGCGCGTATTCGTGCCGTGTTACGTCGTCAGGTACGTGAAGTTCCGGGTGCACCAAGCCAGCAAATGGAAGTAGTCAGCTTTGGCCCATGGTCACTGGATTTATCTACCCGCACCCTGACTCGTGAAGGTCAAGTGGTAACGTTGACCACAGGTGAGTTCGCGGTACTGAAAGCGTTAGTGCAACATCCACGTGAACCTTTAACCCGTGACAAGTTGATGAATTTGGCGCGTGGTCGTGAATGGGGGGCAATGGAACGCTCGATTGACGTTCAGGTGTCTCGTTTACGTCGTCTGGTTGAAGAAAACCCTGCCCGTGCGCGCTACATTCAAACGGTTTGGGGTGTAGGTTATGTCTTTGTTCCAGATGGTGCTGAATAAGCCAATTTTTATCGGATAAGATAAACTCAAATACTTGTCCGGAAAAGCCATTCGCTGCTGTTCGAAGCATCCTTCAACAGAATTTATAGATGAATGATGGCGAGTTCAGCGAATGGCAAAAGTTTTCTTGCGTAACGGTGTTACTTTTTTAAAAAAGTAACACAACGAGCTCCTTCCATCGAAGGTACAAGCAGTAAGATTCCACCGCGAATAAAATAACTGCAATTTTTAGAATACGCCCACAGGAATCCGGTGTGAAACTCGAACCCATCGACCCGCAAAAATTTACTGATTACGAAGCTTATTCTGAAAAGAAGCGAACCTCATGGAATCGCTTTCTCGACAAAATAAAGCCACGTTCAGCCGCAATGCGTACCACCGTGCTCGTGTTATTCATTGTATTTTTCAGCTTATTTATGTCGTTGTGGTTCTTCTGGCGTACCCTTTACCTTCCTGAAATTCAACAGCATGCCCGCTATTTAGGGGTCGAACTGGAAATTCTGAATAATCCTGAGTTACGGATTTTTCATAATGATGCCGAAGTGGATGTCGACACCTGGCTAAAAAACCGGGTTGGGATTGAATATGTCACCAACCCCAAAGAATATCCCAATGTAAAGGACAAGGTGATTGCCGAGTTTTTTACCAATCAGATAGAAAAAAAACTGGCGAAAGAACTAAAAATTGAAAATGTCACGGTCTATTTCCAGTTTAAACCCAGTCCGCGTATTTGGATTCAAACCCCGGAAATGAATGGACATTGGGTTCGTGAACCCTTAAAAACCTATGCCAACTATAGTCCTGAACTGGTCTATGGCTGGTTATTTGGTGTGCCACTGATTGCCGCTGCCATCATTTTAACCCTGGTTCGCCAGCTAAACCGGCCCTTGCGCCGTTTGCAAAATGCGGCTAACAGCTACAGTAAAACCGGCTCGGCGCCCTATCTTGAAACCAATCATGGGCCACAAGAAATTCGTGAAGTGAACCGGGCTTTCAACCATATGATTTATACCCTGGATCAGACTGAACGCGACCGCCGTATCATGTTGGCAGGGATTTCTCATGACTTGCGTACTCCCCTCACCCGCATCCGCTTAAGTGCAGAAATGATGCCCGATGATGACTTTCTGAAAGAAGGCTTCATTTATGATGTTGAAGATATGGATGCCATTCTGAACCAGTTTATCTCCTACATGCGCGATGGCTCAGATGAAGAACTCCAGGACACTGACATTAATATGCTGTTACAAGAATTAGTGATTCAGTTCAAACCTCTGGATGTACGTTTTGAAGCGCAAGAAGTGCCGACCATTCAGGCGCGTAGCCAGTCTTTAAAACGCCTGATTGGCAATCTCATTAACAACTCAAAACGCTATGGTGCCGAACCAATCGAATTATCGGCCCAAGTGGAAAATCATCATCTACTGATTCAGGTTGCCGACCATGGCGAAGGCATTCCTGAAGACCAAATTGAAGATTTAATGCAACCTTTTGTGCGCGGTAATGAAGCCCGTACCATACAAGGCAGTGGTTTAGGTTTGGCCATCGTGAAACGCATTGTTGATCTTCATCAAGGCAAGCTCACGATCCATAATCGTCCTCAGGGTGGTTTAGAAGCACTTATTTCTTTACCTCTACTACACGATGAAGTTGAGGAAAATATCCCGCAAGGCGCCTTAGGAAAAATTAAACAAACAATCACTGGGCATTTTTAAGGTTTGGTTAATTAATCAACAAACAGTTTTGCTCAGCTATTAATCTATTGGTTTTTAACTACTAAAAATCAATAGATTAAAAACCATAAAAAATCGTTATACCCACATTTTTTCAAAAAATTAGACCTTAGCCTAACAGGCATGCACAATTTGTTTTTTGGACGGTACAATCCGTCTAGTTTTGAACAAGAATTGAGCGTAAACCATGTCTTTAGATCGTATTCGTTTAGCGTCACTTCATGACAAAGTCATGAGCGCAGAACAAGCTGCTACTTTTATCCAAGATGGTATGACTGTAGGTATGAGTGGCTTTACTCGTGCAGGTGAAGCAAAAGCTGTACCTTTAGCGCTTGTAAAACAAGCTCAAAGTAATCCTTTAAAAATTACTTTAATCACAGGTGCAAGCCTGGGTAACGACCTAGATAAACAATTAACTGAAGCTGGTGTACTTGCTCGTCGTTTACCGTTCCAAGTAGATAATACTTTACGTAAAGCCATTAACAAAGGCGAAGTGATGTTCATCGATCAGCATTTGTCTGAAACGGTTGAGCAAATGCGTAACCTTCAGTTAAAAAAACCTGATGTAGCAGTGATTGAAGCTGTTGCAATCACTGAAGATGGTGGCATCATCCCAACGACTTCTGTAGGTAACTCTGCAAGCTTTGCAATCTTTGCTGAAAAAGTGATTGTAGAAATCAACACCAACTTAAGCCCTGCTTTTGAAGGCTTACACGACATCTACATTCCAACGTATCGTCCAACCCGTCAGCCAATTCCTTTGACCAAGGTTGATGAGCGTATTGGTACACATGCGATCAATATTGATCCGTCTAAGATTGTAGGTATTGTATTTAATGGTGAATATCATGACTCACCATCAACTGTGACTGAGCCAGATGATGAAACTCAAGGTATTGCGAACCACTTGATCGCATTCTTTGAAAAAGAAGTGGCTGAAGGCCGTCTTCCATCTAACCTTGGCCCATTACAAGCAGGTATTGGTTCAATTGCCAACGCTGTATTGACCGGTTTGAAAGATTCAAACTTCGAAGACTTGGTGATGTACTCTGAAGTACTTCAAGACTGTACTTTTGAATTGATTGATGCAGGCAAAATGAAATTTGCTTCAGGTTCATCTATTACCCTTTCTGCTAAATATGGCGAAAAAGTATTTAACAACCTGGAAGCATACAAAGACAAACTTGTGCTTCGTCCACAGGAAATTTCGAACCACCCTGAATTAGTTCGCCGTCTAGGTATTATCGGTATCAATACTGCGCTCGAGTTTGATATTTACGGTAACGTAAACTCAACTCACGTTTGCGGCACCAAAATGATGAACGGTATTGGTGGTTCAGGTGACTTCGCACGTAATGCACACTTGGCAATCTTCGTGACTAAATCGATTGCAAAAGGTGGCGATATTTCTTCTATCGTTCCATTCGCATCTCACGTAGACCATGCTGAACACGACGTAGACATCCTGGTAACTGAACAGGGTCTTGCTGACTTACGTGGTCTTGCTCCACGTGAACGTGCTCGTGCGATTATCGACAACTGTGCACACCCGATGTACCGTGATGCATTAAATGATTACTTTGATCGTGCATGTGCCAAAGGGGGTCATACTCCACATCTTCTTCGTGAAGCTTTGTCTTGGCATTCTAACTTTGAAGAAACCGGTCACATGTTGGCTGCTTCAGCGGAAGCTAAAAGCGCTTAATCACGCTGCTACATCGCATTAAAAAAAAAGCGTACTCCGGTACGCTTTTTTATTTTATAGGCAGCTTATCAAACTGAGCCAGCCAACCACGATAGAAATTTAAAGACTATAAGCGCTGCTCAACCGCCTGACGGTTTTGCTTTTTAATTTTTTCCATTTCTGCATTTAACTGTAAAATTTCCTGATACAAGGCATTAAATTGTTTTAGCGGTTGATCCTGATAAAACATAAAGGTCTTGTTCTTTTTTTCCCATTGATTATTTTTTAAAACCTGAAACAGAACATCGGCCTTATTGAGTACTTGCTGTTCCAAAGCAAATAAGGCATGGCTTTGATCATTATCACGACTGTCGCGCAAGCTATTAATTAATTGGTGACGCAGATGTGCCTTGATTGACAACTGTTTGGCTCGAGCCAAGGTATTATCGTGGCGTTGCTGGCTTTGCTGTTGATACTGTGCAGCCAGAAGATGGGCTTGCTGTAGCATCTGCTCTGTTTCTGCAAACTTGTGTTTCCGATCCTGATCCAAACGGTCAATATTTAAAAATTGATCCCAATGAATCGCTTTAAGATCACGCAAATATTTATTTCTGGCTTCAGCATTCTGAATCATCTGGCTCAGGACGAAGTCTGCCATTACCTTATAATCGCCCTGTAAACGCGGATCTGAAACTTGGATATTGATTGGCTTGGACCAGTCTTGCGCCTGCAGATAAATCAGTTCAGCTTTTTCATACAATACCGTCTGGTAGCTGTGCAGTTGGCTGAGTTCTTTTTGCTGGACCGAATATTGATAAAACATCCAGCCAAATACACTGCATGTTGCCAATGCCAAGATGAGAAAAATTCTGGGCATACCAGACTCCTCTATACCGCCTTTTTTCCATCATAACTTGATTTAGGCTTAAATCGTTCATTTATTAAACAATAAGTACACAAAGTATGCAGGACAACAAATGAGTTAAAACCTAGTCCATGTGCCTTGTTTAAGAAAATGGCTTATTGAAGATTAAACTGCAGGCCTAAAAAAAGCCCTATGAAAAGGGCTTAAAAGAGCTTTATATTACGTCTTTTAAAATCCAGAAGTTAGAACTTATAACCATAAGCCAAGCCTAAAATGTTCTGACTCATTGTCAAATTCGCTTCACCACCACCAAAGTTTGCAGGAATGGACTGGTTACCCTTTACTTCTTTTTCTAAAGCATGGGTATATGCAATGCTGAGCTCTTGATGAGCATCTACATTCCATGTTGTGCCTACGCTCAGATGATCTTGTACGACCCCGGGTGCCAAGATATTCAAGAAGGTTTGATCCGCCGAAATTGGCTGATCGTTATGACTATACCCGGCACGTAATGTTAATTTTGGATGCACCTGATAGCTTGCTGCAACTTTATACACGTTAATGTCATTCCAGCCAAAGCCCGGACCTTGATCAGAACCAAAGGCATGCCCTTGGAACAGTGGGTTAATAGCATGTCCAACCGAACCTACATCTGAATAGTTAATACGTTCCACATCTGCAGCCACATTCAACTTTGCTGTCAGCTGATAGGCTGCACCAATACCATAACTTTCAGGTACATCGAAATCACCTTGTTCTGCAAATAAGCCACTGTATTGATCAAAACGGTCTGCATCAATTTTAGACGCATAATTTGCACCTAGAGTTAAACGCTCATCCAAAAACTTCCCGGCCCAACCCACACGCACGCCCACGCCTGTGGCGGAGTCTTTACCCTTATTACTGAGCTTATCGCCATCAACAGAAAAACCCGCAAAGCCGGTAATACCTTTTGCTTCAAAACGTTGATACAAGATATTGGTTGCAACACCAATCGATTGATTTTTTGCATAGTGCCAAGAGACAGCAGGAGAAATAAAGATCTGTGACAAATCCACCCCCGCACTCCCTTGATTCCCAAATGCAGCAAATGGATTTTGCTTATAGCTGGTATTCATACCGCCATTGCCATAAATAGCAATCCCCAAATTAACTTGATCATTCACTTGATGGTTATAGGCAAATTCAGGCAGTACGAAATACTTGCGGCCATTGCCGTCATAATGACCATTGGCACCCGGTACAGCATTCCCGACTATTTCTGATGAGCGATCAGGTGCAAAAATTGTTGCGCCAATATCGATTCTCGAGCCTATCCAGCTCAACCCTGCCGGGTTATTCGCGATGGTCAATGCATCTTGAAAATGTGCAATCGAGGTCCCGGCATTGCCCTGAGCCTTAATGCCATAACCATGCATAAAGTATCCAGTCGTTGCAAATACAGGAGTACTGATCAGCGGCAATAAAACAGTTAATAAACGGATAGAAGTTGGAGTATTCATATTAACAATTAATAAAATAATAATATATTTTTAAGCATATTATTTATTGCTATTCTTGTAATCTAATTAAATTGGAAATGCTTATTTGATATTTTCATAATCATTACAATGCTTAAAGTTTCACTTTGTCTTTAGATCTATATTTTTATGTCATTTGATAAAGTCCTCATTTTTCATTCTTAGATGCTTTAAATTTTAATCTCCATCCCCATCAATAGAATCAAGAAAAGATAAGAGAACTCTCATGCGTGTAGATATTTGGTCAGATGTGGTTTGTCCATTTTGTTATATTGGTAAAAAACGTCTGGAAGCTGCTGCTGAACAAGCAGGTGTAGAACTTGAAGTGCATTGGCATAGCTATGAGCTTGATCCGGAAGCACCCGTTCGTCAGGAAATATCCAACTCTGAGCGTCTCGCACAAAAATATGGCCGCACCCTGGTCGAAGTTGAAGAAATGCAGCGTAATATTGCTGCCATGGCAGCCGAAGAAGGTATTCAGTTCAACTGGGAAAATGCCAACTCGGGTAATACTTTCAATGCCCACCGCATTATTCATTTAGCCCAAAGCAAAGGTTTGGGATCGGAAGCCAAAGAAGCCTTTTTTTACAGCTATATGACTCAAGGATTACCGATCGGCGAGCGCGAAACACTGGAAGATGTCGCAGCACGCATTGGCTTAAATCCGGTTGAAGTGGATGATCTGCTCAATTCAGAAGAATATGCCGACTTTGTTAAATTCGATGAAGATGTGGCCCGTGATCAATTAAAAGTCACCGGTGTACCATTCTTTGTTTTTGATCAACGTATCGCGCTAGCGGGTGCACAGCCACGTGAAGTGTTTTTACAGGTGATGGAAAAAGCACAGCAAGCTCCTCAACAAGCCAATATGCCAGCTGAAGATACGGCAGTGTGTAAAGAAGATAACTGTGACCTGCCAGAAAAATAAGCTTAAGTCTTAGGCAGAGCAAGCAAATGAAAATCCCCAGATAGTGGGGATTTTTTTATCTTAAGATTTATTTATCTGTTCAATCAACCAAGAAACTAATTTTTAAATTCACCCGATATTCTGTAATTTTTTTATCCTTAATCACCACCTTTTGTTCATTAATCCATGCACCTTGCACATTTTTAACTGTTTCGGTGACTTTCTCGATTCCAGTTTGAATAGCATCTTCAAAACTTTTATTACTGCTTGAATTAACCTCAACCACTTTTGCTATAGCCATTGTTTTCACCTCAGGTTTTATTATTTTGAGCCATGATCATAGGATATTTTTTAAACAAAAAAGTAAGTTTTAACATTACAGCGCAAAAACTTACATCCAGGTCACATTATCTGTTTTTGCTGCGCGCTTCTTACAAAAGACAACTTATCTATACAAGGCTTGGACACAATAAAAAGTGCAATTCGCTAGGCTAGTATGCGGAATATCTCGGTTCCAAATCATGAAATTTATAGAGGTAAATATGAACACTGAAACACAAAATGCTGCTGTTGATGCTACCCCTGAACAACGTCCATGTGCAAAATCCCGTTTTTCCCCGACAGTAACAGGTGCACTGATTGGCGCAGTTGCTGGTAGCGTATTACCTGTTTTTGGCACTTTCAGCGGGGCCATTATTGGAGGTGTGGCTGGCAAGGTTTATGAGAAAAAATGCCAGAATTCATGCCATAAAATGTAGAATTTATTTATATTTTTAAAAGATTTAAGGCAGATTGCTAAAGGACGATCTGCCTTAGAGTAAAGACTCTAAACATATGATATATATAATTTTTTAAACTCGCCATTCATCTTTTTTAGCCCTCAAACCCTTACTTAATGTGATCATTTATTGATAATATTCATGTGAAGTTTATTTTTACCCATCTCCTTGCCTGGTTTATTTTTTTAATGTTCCAGACATCCTTGCATCTAAAGGAAAAAATGATGAACGTGATTAAATCGTTTTGGGCTGTAGCTGTTGTGGCTTGCTCTGCCCATGTATCTGCTCAAATTGTTTATATTCCAGATTTCCCTGTTAAAAAAGCGGTTGAAACAATGAATGCTGAACAAAAAGCACCTGCTACTGATGCTGTCGAGCACAGTGTAACTGGATCTAAAAAAGCTGCTTAACCAGCGCTCCAAATAAAAAACCAGATTGAGTGATCTCCGTCTGGTTTTTTTTATGCCCATTAATCAGCAGCTTTTGTTCAGACAAAATTTTTTCTTTGTCGCAATTTCATCCCTTTCTTTTCAAAATTATTGAACAACTACAAACTTATTGCAGGATTTGTCTCGACCTCGCCAAAAAAAGTTGCTTGTTTTTTATTTAAAATTTACATTTTTTGCAAATTATGTCTATAAATGCTCAAAAACTGACAATTTTTTTCATGCTTTTTCTTGCTAAATACATATAATCAAAACAATTAAACAAATAATTCACTCTATCAAAAGTGTTCATATGCAAGAACTTCAAGCGCTGATTCAAGGGAAGATTCCTCCGCAAACGGTCAACATCGACAAGTTGGTCGTGCTTGCTGAGCATTACCCTCAGCCCACGTCTGCAGAATACAAATTACTTGAACTTGCGATCAATATCGTATTGGCAAGTTATCTAGAAAAAGCACAAAAGCATCTCTAGAGGTCAGCGCATGAATGTATTGGAAAAAGCCAAGCTGATTAAAGAATTAAATCAACTCCTCGATGGATTGGAGCAACGTTCCTTATCTTTTTTTGAAATTGCCCGATCAAAAGCACGGGTAAAAGAAATCTTTGCTTTATGCGATGAACCCATTTTTAAAAAACAGATCTTAAAATTTAAATCACACATCCAGCCTGAAAAAGCAGCCAAAGATTTTGCTGCTCAAACCTTGTTTCAACTCTCTTTTCGTGGGGTATTTCAACAAGATAGTGCGCTAGAAAAAGCCCTTTATCTGCATCCGGATTTTGGTTGGGCGATTTTGTATGACCCACACCAAGGTTGGCAAATCTGGTTAATTCCCGCATCAAACCGTACCGCATTAATCAGCGAATGGGGAAATCTGGATGACACTTATCATTGGATGCTGGAACAACAGCAGAGCTATCGCTGCCTAAAAACCGACCATGAACTCAAGCAAATCCAGAGTTTTGTTGCGCAACAGATAGCCAAGGCTTTAACTGAGACCGAGACCGAGACCGAGACCGAGACCGAGACCGAGACCGAGACCGAGACCGAGACCGAGACCGAGACCGAGACCGAGACCGAGACCGAGACCGAGACAAATCTAACCGTATCTGCTGATGAACTTCAAATCATTGCTCTAAATAAAGCATCAAATTCGAGTGAGCTATTCATAGCGGAGGTTGATGCAAAGCAAGATCAGACAGTAACTGATGCATCTATGCAGCAAAGCCAGCAGCCTACTTTCGTAGCAGAGCTCATTGCTGATTCTTCTCTCACGGAGACGGATACAAAAAATCCGGCAGATCAGTTCCCTGCAATAAAGGATGTTCCAGAAACTCTGAAACTTAATCAATACGTGGCGCATCTGCATTCGCTGCATAGCGAAGATACTTCGCTACAACAGCTATACAGTTTAGACATTTCTGTCCTGCCTGAACTTTACCAGCATGTAGATTTACTGTTGTATGGGGCAGACATAGAAAACTGGCAACAACGCCCGATTTATCTGGCAGAACAGATTAGCCAGCAAGGTCATTTTATTAAATATCTGGCTTTATTGGGTGCAGAAGACCAGATGCAGGCCATTCGGTTAATGCAATTATTTAATGCTCCTTCCCAGCATGCCATGGCTGCAATTAAGCAGATTTTCTGGGTAGACTTGGCCGATCGTTTTACCGACATTGAATCGCTGTTTGAGGCCTATATCCATAAGGCTGTTTGTATCTGGAATGATGAAAACTATATTCCGTTTATTCCTGCACAACTGCTTCAGACCCAAAAAATTATTCAGTTTGAAGAAAGTGCTGCCAATATTCATACTCCGCTACTTTTACTCAAAGAACGGCAAAAAATACGCATCATTCATGGGCAAAAACGTTTAGCCCTCTCACAGACTGAATCGGCTTATCCTTATTTTTTATTAGAACGCCATCATGGAATTAGCTGGCAAATGATTCAGATGATTATTGCCCAATTCAAGCCTCCAATCGATTGCCGGGAATTATATAAAGAGATTCAAAAACATATTTCAGATTAAGTTTTTATTTTTGTAGCCAAAGCTTGCTTTTTAGTCTGTATTTTTAACAGACTAGACAGCATCAGATAATATAAGAGCAAGGATATGCAGCAAAAACAATTATCTATATTAAAACCCCTCTTATGTGTGTTGATCTCTGGATTAATGTCTACTGTCAGCTGGTCAAACTTAGCTGAAACCGGGGCTAATCAACCAAAGCGTATCGCAACAGAAACAGAAACAGAAACAGAAACAGAAACAAATTCTAATTTGCTCTATCAGATTCCAAGCCTGATTGATGCGATGCCGACAGTTTTACCGCAACAGTCGGATGCAGTGATTGTTCCTCCCATACAAGCCACTGAAAAGCAAAGCTGGCTAGATCGCAAACAACATGAAATCCGGAATTGGACCGACCGTAGCTCACATAAAATTGATAACTGGTTTGGAGAAACCGATCCGAATGATCCAGCTTCAGCAACCCTCCGTCTGATTATCGATAACAGCTGGAATAAACATGATGGTTATGAAATTAAGCCGCGTCTTCGTGGAAAAATTAAACTTCCGACCTTAGAACGTAAAGTCAGCCTAATATTTGGTGATGACTCTCTGGATAACGAACTGAAAAATAATATCGCCATTACCGATGAAAACCCGGATAGCAGCAGTAGTAAAGCTTTAGACAGTGAACGGACGCGAGAAAGTAACAGCTCTTTAGCCCTGCGTTGGTCTGATTTTTCCAAGCGTCTTCCTTTTGAGACCGATCTGGATTTAGGGGTCCGTTCAGGAGATGATATTTATTTACGGCTAAAGGCTTCAAGAGACTGGCAACTGGAAAATGATTTCAGATTCCGTGCTGAACAGATTTACCGCTATGGGATTCAGAGTGAAAACTACTTAAGAACCAATCTGGAACTCTCACATTCTCGTCCGAATCAGGCATTTCTGTCCAATCAGTTCAGCCTGACCTATTCGGATCAGCAAGTTGATGACTTAAGCTGGGATAATTATCTGTTTAGACAACATCAGTTTTTCCATAATAACCGTTTTGCCTATGGCCTCTATACTGGCGGTTTTTATAATAATAATGACCTCCGCCTGAATAGTTGGGGACCCTATATTTCATGGCGACAACCTTTCGTGCGTGAATGGTTTTTTCTACAGGGCGATTTGAACTATCTCAATGACCAGCGTGAAAACCGGAGTCATTTCCTTGGCGCATCAGTGCGCCTAGAAGCATTGTTCTAGGCAGGTCAGCTCCAGAAATTGAGCAACCATGATTTATATTTTCCTGCAATAAAAAACCTCCCGGAGGAGGTTTTTTATTGCACAGCAAAGCGTACTTATTTCAACAATAAACTATTGATACGCTTAACATAGGCAGCAGGATCTTCCGGTAGACCACCCTCGGCAATCACGGCCTGATCAAAAATCACATTGGCCAAATCATCAAACTGGTTCGATCCTTCCAGCTTTTTCACCAAAGGATGTTCCGGGTTAATTTCCAAGATCGGTTTCGACTCAGGAACAGCCTGACCGGCTTGTTTCAACATACGAATCAATTGCGGCGAAAGTTCACCTTCACCTGTCACCAAACATGCAGGTGAATCGACCAAACGCGTAGTCACCCGCACTTGTTGGGTTTTGGCCTTGAGTGCATCTGAAAGCTTATCTACGACAGGTTTAAACTGTTCAGCTGCTGCTTCCAGGGCTTTCTTCTCTTCAGCATCCTGCAGATCACCCAAGTCCACGGCACCTTTAGACACGTTTTGCATAGGTGTACCATCAAACTCGTGCACAAATTCCATTGCCCACTCATCTACACGGTCTGCCATTAACAGCACTTCAATACCTTTTTTCTTAAACAATTCCAGCTGCGGAGAATTTTTTGCAGCAGCCAGACTATCAGCAGTTACATAATAAATGGCCTTCTGGCCTTCTTTCATGCGAGCCTTATAATCGCTCAATGAAGTTGAAACTTCATCATTGCTTGAAGTCGAGAAGCGTAATAATTTTAAAATACGTTCACGGTTACCCAAGTCTTCACCCAAGCCTTCCTTAAGTACTGAACCAAATTCAGCATAGAAAGTTTTGAATTTTTCCTGATCCTGTTCATCTTCAGATTTTGCCAGACCATCCAGCATGGTCAGCACACGGCGGGCATTTCCTTCACGAATGGTTTTGACATCGCGGCTTTCTTGCAGCAATTCACGGCTAACATTGAGGGGAAGATCGGCACTATCCACCACCCCTTGCACAAAACGCAAATAGTTTGGAATCAGATTATCCGCTTCATCCATAATAAACACGCGTTTTACATACAGCTTGATGCCAGCTTTGGCTTCACGGGTAAAGAGGTTGCCAGGCGCCTTGCTTGGCACATACAACAACTGGGTGTATTCGGTACTGCCTTCTACACGGTTATGCGTCCAGGCCAAAGGCGCATCAAAGTCATGGCTCAAGTTCTTGTAGAACTCGGTATATTGCTCTTCAGTGATCTCATTTTTATTGCGGGTCCAGAGTGCGCTGGCAGAGTTAATCGCTTCCCATTCGTCAGTTTTGACGTATTCACCAGGCTTAGCTTGTTCACCTTCAGCCGCTTCTTCTTGCTGCCAGATTTCTTTCTGCATTTCAATCGGCAAGCTGATGTGGTCAGAGTATTTATTGATGATTTGCTTAACTTTATAAGATTCTAAATACTCAAGAGCATTGTCACGCAAATGCAAAATGATATCTGTTCCACGTGAAGCCTTATTGATTTGTTCAACTTCGAAATCACCGGTACCGGTACTGATCCAGCGTACTGCGTCAGTGGTATCGGCAGCTGCATGACGTGATTCTACGGTAATTTTTTCAGCAACAATAAAGCCTGAATAAAACCCGACACCAAACTGGCCAATCAATTGCGCATCTGACTTTTGATCGCCAGACAGTTTAGACATGAAGTCTTTGGTACCTGATTTGGCAATGGTACCCAAGTTATCAATGGCTTCCTGTTGGGTTAAGCCAATACCATTATCAGAAATGGTGAGGGTTTTATTCTCTTTATCCAGGCTGACACGTACATGCAAGTCAGGATCATTCTCATAATATTCAGGATGATTAATCCCTTCAAAACGCAGCTTATCGCAGGCATCCGAAGCATTCGAGATCAGTTCTCGCAGGAAAATTTCAGGGTTTGAATAGAGAGAATGCGTCACTAAATGTAACAGCTGCGCTACTTCGGCCTGGAAACTATGTTTTTGTGCGCTTTGTTCACTCATAAATCACTCCTTAAATTCATTACACAGTTTTTATTGGATGCTTAATGAATGGAGTGAGTTAGCGAATTTTCAATAGGACTAAATAAATTTTTCTTAAAAAGGACCCTGTTGATAGACCCGTTCCATATACAGATCCAGTTTTTGTTGGCGCATTTTATAAACTTCAGTTAAACAACGGCTTGAATTGCCACATTGATCGCGCAACTGTAACCATTTGACTTGTTCATCCTGAATGACCCCACGTGTTCCCATCGGTACCAAACGTTTAATCATCTGGTAGGTGGTGGCCATTTTGACATCAGCATCATTAATAGCGCGATGATCACAAATTGCATGTTCTGTTGCAGTACGTGCCTTGTCACAATTAAAACTGGCAGCAGATGCAGAACCCATCAAAAAACTAAAAAAGACTGCACCACATAAAGTGAATAATTTCATGATTCTTCTTACTCTTTTAGCTTATTGTAGACGATTAACTTAAACGCATTTTTAATGATTAAACAGAACTAAAATGCTCAATTTGTGTGATTTATTGTGACTGAATAAGTAAATAAAAAGATCCCCATCAGAGATGGGGATTTTGACGCTGATTTGTTATTTTAGTTTTAGTTTTGGTTTTAGAATTTGTAGCTATAACCAATGGTGTAAACAAGTGGATCAATATCCAAGTCAAATTGAGCAACAGTAGTATCGCCCGCTTTAACTGTCACTTCAGGACTAATTTGTGCATAACGTACGTCAGCAAATACACCCCAGTTTTTCGCATCAGCTGGTTTAAAGTTAAATCCAACTTGACCTGCAAAACCAAAGTCCTCTTTAACCTTAACGTCAGTACCAGTTAAAGGACCACGTTCGCTTTCATCCCAAGCAACAAATGCTGTACCACCAACCCCAATGTATGGTGTGAAGCCAGTTGAGTTTTTAAAGTTATATTTCACTGTTAATGTAGGCGGTAAATGTTTAATTTTAACCGCATTAACACCATCGAGTGTTACATCATGGCTAATTGGCGCTGCAAGAAGTAATTCAGTCGAAATATTGTCATTGAAAAAATATTCCACAGAAGGGGTGAACGCATATTCATTGTCAGCTTGAACAACGCCTACGCCAGCCACTGCTGTATCTTCTGTTGGAGCAACTACAGAACCACCTACTTTAACCTGCCACTGACCTGCCATCGCAGAAGCAGACATCCCCAATAATGTAATAAGAGCAACTTGTTTTAACATTTTTAAACCCCTATGGAAGAATATTAACAGTAATTTTCAAACATTAATTAATAATAAACACGCCTATTATTAATATGCAATAGCCATTAATTATTTTAAATTTCATTTATTTTTAAACCATTGAAAATATTAGTTATTTATTTTAATCAGACCAACATAGTTGGTTTTAATACCAACTATGTTAATCAGATTAATGATTATATTCCAAGTACATTGCTTGGTTTTATTATATTAATTATTTAATAACATTTATTTTAAATACATATTTTAAAATTAGCAATAAAATGAATTAAAAATTCAATTAAAGTACCATTGCTGCAATCCAACCAAATACCAATAATGGAATATTAAAATGGATAAAAGTCGGAACCACCGTATCCCAAATATGATCATGCTGACCATCCACACCCAGACCGGCTGTTGGACCTAAAGTTGAATCTGAAGCTGGAGAACCGGCATCACCCAACGCTGCAGCGGTACCAATCAGTGCCACAGTGGCCAATGGAGAGAAACCGAATTGTACGCAAAGCGGTACATAAATTACCGCCAATACCGGTACACTGGAGAATGACGAACCAATCCCAATAGTCACGAATAATCCAATAAACAACATCAGAAATGCAGCCAAGGCTTTATTGTCACCAATCAGATGCACTACTCCATTCACCAGACTATTGATGTCACCAGTATGCGTCATCACCGAAGCAAAACCAGCCGCAGAAATCATAATGAAGCCGACCAATGCCATCATGCGCATGCCTTGAACAAAGACATCATCCGCCTCTTGCCATTTGAAGATACCTGCAGTAGACAGCACCGCAAAACCGACCAGTCCACCCAAGATCATGGAACCTGAATACAGCTGGGCAATCAAAGTCAAGGAAATCGCAAGTAGTGCCATCAGGATGGTTTTTTTCGCGATAATTGGTGCTTGTTCAGCTTCGTGTTTGAGTTCTTCGGCATCCGCTTGCAGACTCACTTCGCCCGCACGAATTGGTTTGTCCAGATCGATGGTGGTCACACGGGCAACTGCACGATCAATATAATGACGTGGTTTGCGATAGCTGAAAAATACGGCAGTCAACGTACCAATCAACATGCCAATAACCGGAATGGCCATCCCCATCGGCATCATCCAGCGATCGACATGCAAGTCATAGGCTGCACCAATTTTATTGATATTGCCCATCAAAATTTGTTCAAGGAAAATTGAACCAAAACCGACTGGTAGGAAAATATAAGTTCCGACTAGACCCATGGTCAATACACATGCTGCCGCACGACGGTCCAGATTCATGTGATTCATCACTTTAAGTAACGGTGGAACCAGTACCGGAATAAAGGCAATATGCACAGGAATAAGGTTTTGAGAGAAAATGGCTGCAATGAGTAAAATGCTTAACAGTAAATATTTTACTTTTCTGGTTTTTTGATGCGTGGCTTCCGCACCCAGCAAACCAATCAGTTTATGTGCTAAAAGATCAGGCAAGCCTGATTTTGACAAGGCTAAAGCAAAGGCACCCAATACCGCATAAGCCAAGGCAACCTCTGCCCCATCACCTAGCCCCGCATTAAATGCGGTTACAGTATCTGACAAACTTAGCCCTGCAACCAGGCCACCAATAATTGCTGAAATGACCAAAGTCAAGACAACAGAAACTCGTGCCAGTGAAAGTATAAACATCACGGCAATCGCAATTACTACTGCATTCATGGAAATTTTGAGGAAGATGAAAAAGCCGTTATTTTATCAGATTCGCTCTTTTGAAACTGTAAATAAATCGGCTTAGCAATAAACTATCAAATTATTGATTTTAATTAAAATTTAAATAAAAAATCTCTATTCAATTATTTTTTAAGGCAAATGCTTTAATATATTCTGCGACTAACTCGGCTTGACTTAAAATCGCCCAGTGATTGGCATCCACCTCAACGCGTTGAAAATTTTCCGCCCATTTTGGCACTTCATCAATCAGTTCAGGACTGACAAAATTGTCCTGTTTCAGCACGATGGCTTGTACCGGACAAATGGCAAAACGTCGACGTGGCATGCTTAAACGTGGAAGGAAATTGGCACGATATAGCCCGACACCATGCTTTCCATCAGAGGCAATATGAGTATTGCTAGGCAAGTCTTTTTGATGTTCTAGCTGCTGCAAAACTTTGCCCCATTTTTCAGCGCTAAAAAAATGCCAGACTGTTGGGGCAAGCAATGGCAACTGAAAAACAGCGATATACCAGGATTTAGCCAGTTGTTTGAAAAACTTGGGCTTATTTTGTTTAAATTGCTGACGCATCCAAAAAGCCGCATGATCTAAACACGGGCCAGAAATGGTGGTATAGGACAGAATCCTGTGGCTAAATCTGGCTTCAGTCACCGATTCCCAAGACTGGATTGAACCCCAATCATGGGCTGCCAGATGAAATGCCCGATCACCCAACACAGTATTGACCACACTTTCTAAATCGAGCGACAACTGTGCCAAACTATAGTCACGAATTCGTTTTGGAATGGATGATTTCCCGGCACCGCGTACATCATAAGTCAGCACATAAAAATCCTGGATCAACTGTTGAATCACCGGCTCCCAAACTTCCTGATTATCGGGATAACCATGCACCAGCACTAAAGCCGGTTTTGCCTCATTGCCCCAGGTTTTGACATAAAGACGCTGCTGATCCGAGGTAGCAACCCATTGTGTTTGAGCTTGCATGTATTGTTATCCTATTCTTTTATTGACTATTTATTGCAGAGTCTGGGCAATGCGATCAATGCCACCCTGCTCATTCTGTTTTAGTATGTTCTGAAGCCATAAAAAAACAATTGACCAAAATGAGCCTTTTAAAAAAACTACAGACAATTCCTGCCATTTCTAAATTTTTATTAAATCGTTATGCACCTTACCGTGGGGCAGGGATTGAGATTGATAAGGTCGATCTGGCGAATTCTCATATTCGCATCAAAATGCCGTTAACGCGTAAAAATCAAAATGTGGTCGGAGTACATTTTGGTGGCAGCTTATATTCGATGGTCGATCCTTTTTATATGCTGATTTTGATGCATCATCTGGGTTCAAAATATATTGTTTGGGATAAATCGGCATCTATACAATTTCTGTCTCCAGGCCGTGGTACGGTCTATGCCGATATTCGGCTAGATTCCACAGAGATTGATCAGATTAAGCAGCTGACTGAAAATCATGCGCCGGTATACCGAAACTATAGTTTAAATATTTTTGATGAAGCAGGCGTACGTATTGCCGAGGTACAAAAAACGGTATACATCCGCCGCAAAAAACCAAAGGCCAGCCCTAAATGATAAAAAGCGCCTGGTCAACAAGCGCTTTTATTTAAATTCTAAACATCAATTAACGTTTTTTCTGTTCGATTGCAGCACCTGCACCGCCACCAATCGCTCCACCAATAGCAGCTCCGGCATTACCACCAAACACGCCTTTACCCACAGCAGAACCAATGGCACCGCCTATACCGCTATAAGTAGCATTACGGTTAGAACCCCCTTGGGTCTTACTACCGACTGCTGCGCCGGCACCACCACCAACTGCTGCACCAAGGCCACCACCAACTTTATTCCCTACTCCACCACCAACGGCACCACCCAATGCAGCCGCGCCAATACGTTGATCTCTTGGAGACATCGAATCACAACCCACCAGCATAAAAGTTGACAAGGTTGCCATTGCCATCACGCTCATTAACTTTTTCATGGGATTTCTCTCCTTTTTTCATTCTTTTAGATTATGCCTATTTTGTGGAAGCAATGACCCTAAAATGTTACCCATTACAGTTAAAATGCAGCGTTTTGTAAAAAGGCCTAAAAATTTCAGGGCTTTTTTATTGGAGCTTGTTCGTCTTCGCTGAGCACCATAATATCTTTGGTGGTTATTCCATTTTCGGTCAAAACAGCATGTGAAGTTTGAGTGTTTTGGCCTAAATTCTTTTTCTGATCCAGCTTTAAGGTCGATGAATTGGGGCTTGTCCGGATTTAAACTTAACACCTTCTGCATCAATTTTTTTGGTTTGGGAAAGAACCTTACCTTCTTGCTTTATAGTGGTATTCACTTCAATTTTTGAGGTGGGCACAATCACACCGCCCTTTTGTATCACTGGAATACCTGAACATAGTCAAATACCATTTTTTATTTTTGGCTTTAGGAGCAAGATACATTTTTTCTAAATGCTCCATCACTGATGGCTCGTCATAAATGTAGATACGATTGATCTTGTTAAGGTATTAAATCAATGCAGGCTTTATTTGCCTAACATAAAAAAATCGGCATTGCTGCTGTTGTATAAATACCCTATGTTTAATGACATATTTTCAAGTTAAAAGAATTTCAAAGAAAAATATTCCAAGCGATCAATTAGCTTATAACAAAAATTTTAAAATGCTGTAGTACTTAAAATTACAGGAGAGTCAGGATGAAAAATCTTGTTTTATCGATATTGACATTGCTTTGCTTCAATCCATCAGCATATCCCAATAATTTCGATACAAATGCCCTGACTAAAGCTAAATCTTTGAAAAATATTCCTTATGGACAGCATCCTCATCAAGTGATGGATGTATATTTTCCTGCCCAACCTCTAACAGATGAAAAGCCAGCACCGCTCATCGTTATGGTTCATGGCGGGGCTTGGACCATAGGTGATAAAAATAATGCTGCTGTGGTAAAAAATAAAATTGATTATTGGATGAAACAAGATTGGATTTTTATTTCTATCAACTATAGATTACTTCCTGATGTGTCATTACAACAACAAACACAAGATATCGCAGAAGCACTCATTTATATTCAAAATCAAGCTCATCATTGGCATGTTGACTCCAAGCGCTTAGTCCTCATGGGACATTCCTCTGGTGCACATTTAGTCAGCTTATTAACAACACGTCCCCTTTGGCTGGTATCACAGCCTCAGTCTTGGCGTGCTACAATTGCTTTAGACAGCGCCGCTTATAATGTAGAAAAAATTATGCGGTCTCCGCATGCAGGTTTTTATGATCGAGCCTTTGGTGATCAGCCATTAAACTGGAAAGCCCTTTCTCCCACATCGCAACTTCACCAAACTTTACCTGCATTTCTCGCTGTTTGTTCGACCATCCGTGCCGACCAACCTTGTACTCAGGCACAGCAATTTATTCAACAAGCACAGAAATTAGGGACTAAAGCCCAGTTATTGCCTGTCCCCCTTTCACATATTGAAATCAATAAATCGCTGGGAAAAAATAATCCATATACGCAAGCCGTGAATCAATTTATACAAAGCCATTAATTGTCCATTGAGAGAAGCTAAAGGGAGCTCATTTAAGCTATAAATTATCTGAACACTATTTAAAATCCTATTTTTCTCAAATTCCGGAATATGCCCTCAAATGGAATTCATAAAAAAAGATGCCCGAAGGCGTCGATGATTTTCTTTAACGGAATGGGTTTTGAGAAATTTTCACCTTCACAGGATCTTTTCCCTTACGAATTTCTTGTCCTCTTGAGCAGAGATATTCAAACACCATTTTTTCATCTTTAGCTTTAGGTGCGAGATAGATTTTCTCCAAATGCTCCATCACAGATGGCTCATAGTCGATATAAATTCTATTAATTTTCTCATCATATTTAATTAATGGATTATCTATTTGAGTCACGTAAATCATGCGACATTCTTGTTCTTCTTTAAATGCCATATGTTTAATGAGATAACGTAGAGGTAAAAGAATCTCTGCTAATAGCCGTTTTTCATCAAACGTTAGTTCATCCTGATTCAAAGTTACAACTTGGATAACAATTTCCTTTAAATCTTTACTCACTTCAGACTCAATTTCTAAAATTTCTTTCTGATATTGATTCCACCATTTTTCAGCTTCAGGATTAGATTCAAGCAGATGCTGTTTGTTTTCATCTTTATATTCCCTATGAAAGCTCCACTCTTCTCGTTGTGCGACCTTTATTAAACCTGAATTTGGATCTAAATAGATACAACGATATAAAGGCACTTTAGGAAGATAATTCGCATGATCATCTCTTTTAACTTCTTCTAATTCTTGATATTCGGGTATTTTTGATTCCTGAAAATCAAGCTTGCCAAGGATATCTACAATATTAGACTCTCTGGAAAAAAAATCTTTTGAAAATATAAAACTCACACCAGTTGCCTCTTGCTGATGTTCTTTAGCATAAAGGCGAAATTGATTAAGTGAGTCATGGTGTAATGTAAAACAACTAATAAAAGCTAAATCCTGAGTAATTATTTTTTGCTCTAAATTTAATAATTTATGCATTAATAACCCCTCTTTAGGGTCATTCATTAAATTAATAGTATTTAGACGTAATGGAGAGCGTTGATTATCAATTTTAGAAAATAATATTTTTGATACCGTTAAGTTCGTATAATGTGCAATAGAGCTCTCATATTCTGATTTTATATGTAATACCTTCAAAATCATATCTACTAAAGCAATTATATTTAAAAATGCATTTATATTTGTTATTTTTACATTACTTTCGACTTCAATAGTATTTTCTATCTGATAACCATAAATTGGGTAAAAATCTGCATCTTTAGGTATATTTTTCCATTTCTTAGATAACTCATTAAAATTATTTTCACTAAGAAAAATGCGACCTAATAAGAATTGAGCCTTAGCATATAAATCTACTTCTGTATCCAAAACCGCTTCATATGAGTTTTTAGCTTGGATTAACTTTTCAGATCTATAGTGAATATTACCTTCATTAAATTTAGCTTTAGAGTAAGCACGTGAATACTTTTTCTTAACGTTTTTATAAAAATTTAATGCTTCTTGATCTTTACCTTTTAAGCTAGATATTAAACCTAAACTGAATTGAGCATCAGCATATGAGGAGGTATCAGCTTCAGATATTCTTGTCAGACATTTTTCTGCTTGTGTATATTGTTTCTTATTAACATACAGACTTGCTAAATTTTGTTGAGCCTTTGCATATTCTTCATCATTCTTACTTGTTTTTTTTATAATTGTTTTATAGTTTATTATTGCACCATCTATATCACCTTGTTTTTCTTTTACCAACGCTAAATCAATTAATGCATTATGATAAATTTCTTTATCAACTTCATTTACCCTGCTTAAATATTCAAATGCTCTATTTAAGTCACCATTTTTCAGATAATTATGACCTAAAATATGCTGTGCTTTTGCATAAGAACTGTCGTTATTGCTTTCTATTTTCTCTATACATTTTAGGTATTTTTGATCATTTAGCCGCAGATAAGACATTGCGACATCATGCCAAAATATATTTTTAGCATCTAAATTCAAATTATTTATTTGTCTAAGCAACAATGAATCTATTTCATAATCATGACTCTCTATGATATTTCTTTGGACGATTTCCAATATTTGTCCTAGAAGTTGATGCATCTTTAGATCCAAAATATTCTCCATAACTTATCAGCATCAAATTTAAGTATATAAAAAAGCCACCCGAAGGTGGCTCTTTTTTGACTAGTTTAAAGGACTAATTACAGACCGTTAAACTCATCGCTGAATGCCTGGCTTAATGCTTGGTCTACATCAGAGAAGTCATTCACAAGTGCATGTTCTGCAGCTTCTGCTTCCTGACGACGACGTTCCAAGTGGTAAGCAAGACCAGTACCCGCTGGGATCAGACGACCTACAACTACGTTTTCTTTCAAGCCACGTAGGTCATCTTCTTTACCTGTTACAGCCGCTTCAGTTAACACACGAGTTGTTTCCTGGAACGATGCAGCAGAGATGAACGAGTCAGTAGAAAGCGATGCTTTGGTAATACCCATCAATTGACGTTCAAACTTCGCCGGGAACTTGTTCTGCGCAAGAACGGCTTGGTTCTCACTCATAACACGGATGTAATCCACTTGTTCGCCTTTGATGAAGCTTGTATCGCCACCGTCAGTAATGTCGACTTTACGCAACATTTGACGCACGATCACTTCGATGTGTTTATCGTTGATTTTTACACCTTGCAGACGGTATACGTCCTGAACTTCGTTCACGATGTAGTTGGTCAACGCCACTTCACCTTTCAAGCGCAAGATGTCGTGTGGATTTTGCGGACCATCAGAAATGGTTTCACCACGGTTCACATGCTCGCCTTCGAACACGTTGATGGTACGCCACTTCGGAATAAGCTCTTCGTAGATCTCAGAGCCGTCATCCGGAGTAATCACAAGACGGTTCTTACCTTTAGTCTCTTTACCGAAGCTTACAACACCAGAAATTTCAGCAAGAATTGCGTGCTCTTTCGGTTTACGTGCTTCGAACAAGTCAGCTACGCGTGGAAGACCACCGGTAATATCACGGGTACGTGAAGTTTCTTGTGGTACACGACCAATAACGTCACCTACACCAATCGTTTCGCCATCACGGACAGAAAGAATGGTATTTTGTGGCAAGAAGTAGAACTGTTCGCCACCATCAGTTGTATCCAATACAACCGCTGGACGCAAATCTTTACCTGACGCAGGACGTGAAGTCACTGGCAAGATTTCGATCGTTGTCATACCTGTTGCATCATCAGTTTTCGATGTCACAGTTACGCCATCAGCAATTTGGCTGAAACGTACTTTACCGGCAACTTCTGTAACCAATGGATGTGTATGCGGATCCCAAGTCGCTACAATACCGCCTGCTTCAACAGCTTCACCATCTTTCAACAAGATAGATGCACCGTAAGGAAGTTTATAGCGTTCGCGTTCACGACCTAAATCATCCGCAATACCGATTTCACCTGAACGTGAAGTCGATACCAAGTGACCTTTGGCATGTTGTACTGTTTTCACGTTGTGGAAACGTACTGTACCTTTGTTACGAACTTGTACGCTGTTTGCAGCAGAAGTTCGGCTCGCAGCACCACCCACGTGGAACGTACGCATGGTTAACTGTGTACCTGGCTCACCAATTGATTGAGCAGCCATTACACCCACAGATTCACCTGGGTTAACCAAGTGACCGCGAGCAAGGTCACGACCATAACACTTCGCACATACGCCAAATGTAGATTCACAGTTTACAACTGAACGTACTTTAACTTCATCGACACCTGCTTCTTCAAGGAAGGCAGCAATTTTTTCGTCAATTAAAGTGTTACGTGGAAGAATGACTTCGTCAGAACCAGCACGTTTCACGTCTTCAGCAACAACACGACCCAATACTCGAGCACCCAGATTCTCAATGACATCGCCACCTTGAATGAATGGCGTCATGACCAGACCGCCATAAGTACCACAATCCGGCTCGGTAATAACCAAATCCTGCGCTACGTCTACCAGACGACGAGTCAAGTAACCAGAGTTTGCTGTTTTAAGTGCTGTATCGGCCAAACCTTTACGCGCACCATGTGTTGAAATGAAGTACTGAAGTACTGTCAAACCTTCACGGAAGTTTGCTTTAATCGGGGTTTCAATGATCGAACCATCCGGTTTCGCCATCAAACCACGCATACCCGCCAACTGACGAATCTGAGCTGCCGAACCACGGGCACCCGAGTCAGACATCATGTAGATCGAGTTGAATGATTTTTGTTTCTCGTCTTCACCCTGTTTGTTTTTAACAGTGGTGAAAGACAAGTTGTCCATCATCGCTTTCGCTACCTGGTCATTGGTACGTGCCCAGATATCGACAACCTTGTTATAACGTTCACCGGCAGTTACGAAACCTTGTTCAAACTGTTGTTCAATTTCGCGAACTTCAGTTTCTGCTTTTTCGATAATCGTATATTTTGTTGGCGGAATCAGCATGTCTTCCATACCAACAGATACACCAGAGCGAGTCGCTTGACGGAAGCCCAAGTACATCAACTGGTCAGCAAAGATAACGGTATCTTTCAGACCCAATTTACGGTAGCAAGAGTTAATTAACTTAGAGATGTTCTTCTTGGTCATCTCAACGTTAATTTGCTGGAAGTCCATACCTTCAGGAACAACTTCCCAAAGTAAGCAACGACCTGGAGTCGTATCAACAATAATGGTTTGCTGTTCGCGGTTACCATCTTCATCAATTACAGTCTGGTGTACACGTGCTTTTACGCGAGCGTGTAAATTCACTTGACCAGTCGCCAATGCGCGGTTTACTTCATCAGTATCCGCAAACACCATGCCTTCACCTTTGGCATTGATTGCATCACGCGTGATGTAATACAAGCCCAAGACAACGTCCTGAGACGGTACGATGATTGGTTCACCGTTGGCTGGAGACAAGATGTTGTTGGTCGACATCATTAACGCACGAGCTTCTAACTGAGCTTCAAGTGTTAATGGAACGTGTACCGCCATTTGGTCACCGTCGAAGTCGGCGTTGAACGCAGCACATACGAGTGGGTGTAGACGGATCGCTTTACCTTCAATCAGGGTCGGTTCAAATGCTTGAAGACCCAAACGGTGAAGTGTTGGCGCACGGTTCAACATCACTGGATGTTGACGAATTACGTGAGCAAGAACGTCCCAAACTTCCGGCGTTTCGCGCTCAACCATTTTCTTCGCAGCTTTAATGGTTGTTGCTTGACCAGATGCTTGTAGTTTCGCAAAGATGAATGGCTTGAACAATTCAAGTGCCATTTTCTTAGGAAGACCACATTGGTGCAAACGTAAAGTCGGACCTACTGTAATAACCGAACGACCTGAATAGTCGACACGTTTACCCAATAAGTTTTGACGGAAACGACCTTGTTTACCTTTGATCATATCTGCCAAAGATTTAAGAGGACGTTTGTTCGAACCTGTGATTGCGCGACCACGACGACCGTTATCTAACAATGCATCTACAGACTCTTGCAACATACGTTTTTCGTTACGTACGATAATGTCTGGAGCAGCAAGGTCAAGAAGACGTTTCAAACGGTTGTTACGGTTAATCACACGACGGTAAAGATCGTTCAAGTCAGAAGTCGCGAAACGACCACCTTCAAGAGGAACCAACGGACGAAGATCTGGTGGAAGAACTGGCAATACAGTTAATACCATCCATTCTGGCTTGTTGTTTGACTCTTTGAACGCTTCCATCAACTTCAAACGTTTAGACGCTTTTTTCAGCTTGGTTTCTGAAGTTGTGTTTGGAATTTCTTCACGCAGGCGTGAAATTTCGTTTTCAAGATCGATATCTTTCAACAAGTCTTGAATCGCTTCTGCACCCATTTTCGCAGTAAATTCATCACCGTGTTCTTCTAAGGCTGTGAAGTATTCTTCATCGTTAAGAAGCTGGTATTTCTCCATTGGAGTCATACCCGGGTCAGTGACCACGTAAGATTCGAAATACAATACGCGTTCGATGTCACGTAAAGTCATGTCTAAAAGAAGACCGATACGAGACGGTAATGATTTCAAGAACCAGATGTGTGCAACTGGAGAAGCAAGCTCAATGTGACCCATACGTTCACGACGAACTTTCGCAGTTGTTACTTCAACGCCACATTTTTCACAAATGACGCCTTTGTATTTCATACGCTTGTATTTACCACACAAGCATTCGTAATCTTTTACTGGACCAAAGATTTTGGCACAGAACAAACCATCACGTTCAGGTTTGAACGTACGATAGTTAATTGTCTCAGGTTTTTTAACTTCACCATGAGACCATGACTTAATCATTTCTGGTGACGCAAGACCAATACGGATGCGGTCAAACTCTACAGGAGCATGACCGTCTGAATCCGTCTTTTTGCGCATGATATCGAGCAAGTCTTTCAATTTTTTTCTCCGTGTGTTGTGGAGATTTTCACTTCACAACTGGGTCACAAATATTGTTTTTTACTGAAATTCGGGAATCTCAAAAAAATCCCCCTAAATCCCCCATTATTAAGGGGGACTTTCTCCTCTCTTTTCTAAAGAGAGGTCGGGGAAGATTTATTAGTCACCATTTTTCAGTTCAATGTTGATACCTAAAGAACGGATCTCTTTGGTCAATACGTTGAACGATTCAGGCATACCTGGGTCCATATAATGGTTACCATCTACAATGTTTTTGTAGATACGAGTACGGCCTTCAACGTCATCCGACTTAACAGTAAGCATTTCTTGGAGCGTATAAGCTGCGCCATATGCTTCAAGAGCCCAGACTTCCATCTCACCGAAACGCTGACCACCGAATTGAGCTTTACCGCCCAATGGTTGTTGCGTTACTAGAGAGTAAGAACCTGTAGAACGCGCATGCATCTTGTCATCAACCAAGTGGTTCAATTTGAGCATGTACATGTAACCTACAGTTACTGGACGGTCGAAACGTTCACCTGTACGTCCGTCAAACAATACGGTTTGACCAGAACGTGGAATGTCTGCAAGTTCAAGTAACTCTTTGATTTGGCTTTCATCAGCACCATCAAATACAGGAGTTGCAAGAGGAATACCTTTACGCAAGTTTTTAGAAAGCGCCAGGATTTCATCATCAGTCAGGCTATCAAGATCTTCTTGCTCGCCACCGACTTTGTTATAAATCTTATCTAAGAAGATACGCAGTTCAGCAATAGTACGCTGTTCTTGCAGCATCTTGTCGATTTTATCGCCAAGACCTTTTGCCGCCATACCCAAGTGAGTTTCAAGAATCTGCCCCACGTTCATACGTGAAGGTACACCCAGTGGGTTTAACACGATATCAACCGGTACACCGTTAGCATCGTGTGGCATGTCTTCTACCGGTAAGATGTTTGATACAACACCTTTGTTACCGTGACGACCCGCCATCTTATCACCCGGTTGGATGCGACGTTTAACCGCAAGGTAAACCTTAACAACTTTCAATACGCCAGTTGTTAATTCGTCACCTGTAGAAAGTTTGCGTTTTTTCTCAGCAAATTTCTCGTCAATCTCGAAGCTCTTCTCTTTCAAGAACACTTGAATTTGAGTTAAACGTTCAGCGATTGCTTCATCAACAGGTTGGATATCCAACAAATCAACAAGTTCCAAACCAGCCAATAAATCTTCAGTTAATTTATCGCCACGTTTAGTTGTGCCACCACCGTTAGATTCTTGACCTTTCAACAAACGAACGATACGTTCACGTGCTGCTTCTTCGAAGATTTTGAATTCTTCTTTCAAGTCTTTACGGTAAGCATCAAGCTGAGCTTTTTCAATTGCTTGAGCACGTTCGTCTTTTTCAAGACCGTCACGTGTAAACACTTGAACGTCAATAACAGTACCTTTAACACCTGAAGACACGCGTAAAGATGAGTCTTTAACATCAGCCGCTTTTTCACCGAAGATTGCACGAAGCAATTTTTCTTCCGGTGTTAATTGCGTTTCACCTTTAGGCGTTACTTTACCTACCAGGATGTCGCCCGCAGTGACTTCAGCACCGATGTAAACGATACCTGATTCATCAAGTTTAGAAAGTGCAGCTTCACCAACGTTAGGAATATCGGCAGTAATTTCTTCTGCACCTAACTTGGTATCACGAGCCACACATGACAATTCTTGAATGTGAATCGAGGTTAAACGGTCTTCTTGAAGAACGCGCTCAGATAACAAGATCGAGTCTTCGTAGTTGTAACCGTTCCAGGTCATGAACGCTACGCGCATGTTTTGACCAAGTGCCAATTCACCGCCATCTGTAGATGGACCATCCGCAAGAACGTCACCACGACCCACTTTATCACCAAGTTTCACAAGAACTTTTTGGTTGATACAAGTGTTTTGGTTAGAACGTGTATATTTGATCAGGTTGTAGATATCTACACCTGCTTCACCCGCGATCATCTCTTCTTCGTTTACACGAATAACCACACGAGAAGCATCAACGAACTCGATACGGCCACCACGTTTCGCAAGAACACATACACCTGAGTCGTGCGCTACGTTAGCTTCCATACCTGTACCAACAAGTGGCTTGTCAGCGATCAACGTAGGTACTGCCTGACGTTGCATGTTTGAACCCATCAATGCACGGTTGGCATCATCGTGTTCAAGGAATGGAATAAGTGATGCAGCAACAGATACAACCTGTTGAGCAGATACGTCCATATGCGTCACTTTTTCAGGAGGCATACGTACGAAATCACCTTGGTGACGTACAGAAACAAATTCTTCTGTTAAGTTACCTTCTTTATCAATTGCAGAATCGGCCTGTGCAATGACAGTACCTACTTCTTCAATTGCAGAAAGATATTCAACGTCATCTGTTACACGACCATCAACAACTTTACGGTAGGGAGTTTCCAAGAAACCGAAGTTGTTACATTTAGCATAAACAGACAATGAGTTGATCAAACCAATGTTTGGACCCTCAGGAGTCTCAATTGGACAAACACGACCGTAGTGAGTTTGATGTACGTCACGTACTTCGAAGCCCGCACGTTCACGTGTTAAACCACCAGGCCCAAGCGCTGATACACGACGTTTATGTGTAATTTCAGACAATGGATTGTTTTGGTCCATGAACTGAGATAACTGGCTTGAACCAAAGAATTCTTTGATTGCAGCAGCAACTGGTTTCGCATTGATTAAATCTTGCGGAGACAAGTTGTCAGTTTCAGCTTGGCTTAAACGTTCTTTAACAGCACGTTCTACACGAACCAAACCAACACGGAATTGGTTTTCTGTCATTTCACCGACTGAACGTACGCGACGGTTACCCAAGTGATCGATATCGTCGACTTCACCTTTACCGTTGCGAATTTCAACCAGTGTTTTTAATACATCTGTAATATCTTCGTTTGAAAGAATACCTTCAACTTCACGTGACTTCTGGTCTGTACCGACTTCGTAAGGACGACCCAAACGACGGTTGAACTTCATGCGGCCTACTGGAGACAAGTCATAACGTTCAGAAGAGAAGAACAAGTTGTTGAATAAGTTTTCAGCAGCTTCTTTTGTTGGTGGCTCACCTGGACGCATCACTTTGTAGATTTCTACCAGTGCTTCTTCACGACCTGAAGTCGTATCTGCACGTAAAGAGTCCGCAACAAAAGAACCACGATCAATGTCATTGGTGAACAGAATATTGAACTGTTTAACACCGCCTTCTGCAATCTTCACCATGATCTCATGGCTCAATACTGTGTTTGCAGCAATGACATCGCCATCTTTTAATGCGATATCTTCAGCAGTGATGCGTTCGTACAAGTACTCATCAGGAACAGGAAGCTTGGTTAAGCCAGATGCTTCCATTTGACGGACATGACGTGCATTAATACGTTTACCTTGTTCAACAATCACTTTGCCGTCAGCATCAGCAATGTCGAATTGAGCCATTTCACCGCGCAGGCGTTCAGGCACAAGGTCAATTTGATAACTACCCATGTCAAGATACACAGGTACTTTTTCATAGAACATGTCTAGGACTTGTTCGTTGCTATAACCTAATGCACGTAGAACAACAGTCGCGAGTAATTTACGACGACGGTCAATACGTACAAAGACAAGGTCTTTAGCATCGAATTCAAAGTCTAACCATGAACCACGGTAAGGAATGATACGTGCTGAATAAAGAACTTTACCGCTAGAGTGAGTTTTGCCTTTATCGTGGTCAAAGAATACACCTGGTGAACGATGTAATTGAGACACAATTACACGCTCAGTACCATTGATGACAAAAGTACCGTTTTCAGTCATGAGTGGCATTTCACCCATGTACACTTCTTGTTCACGTACGTCTTTAATTGATTTAGTTTCGCGATCTTTAATGATCAGACGAATTTTCACACGCATTGGTGCTGCATAAGTTGAACCGCGTAAAATACATTCACGCACGTCAAACTCAGGCTTACCAAGACTATACTCAACAAATTCTAAAGCAGCATTGCCAGAATAACTTTCAATAGGAAAAACTGAACGAAATGCGGCTTGGAGACCGATATCTTCGCGGTTTTTTGGTGTTTTGCCATCTTGTAAGAATGTTCGGTACGAGTCGACCTGAATCGCGAGCAAGTACGGAGCATTCATGACGCTAGGCAATTTACCAAAATTCTTACGGATCCGTTTCTTTTCGGTATATGAGTATGCCATCTGGAGTCCTCGGAAAGTAAACTAAGCTCGCCTGCAGAACGAGCCTAGAAGGAATTACACAGGCCGATATGGCCACCACTTTTTACAAATGCTGCAATTTTTAGTGGTATTAAAACGCTTAGCAATATTTTCAAATATAAAAAATATTGATAAGCATTTGATATTATTGATTTATTATAGTAATTGATGTTTTTTACATCAATCAAACAAAAATCGAGCCGATAATTGTAACGCAAAAAGGCTGATGACCCAAGAGCCATCAGCCATTTTTTGGGGTCAATTTAAAATTAGACCCCGATCGAAATTACTTAACAGTAACTGTAGCACCAGTTTCTTCAAGTTTTTTCTTAAGTTCTTCAGCTTCTTCTTTAGAAACGCCTTCTTTAAGAACTGAAGGAGCGCCTTCAACCATGTCTTTAGCTTCTTTCAAGCCAAGACCAGTGATTTCACGAACTGCTTTAATTACAGCAACTTTGTTAGCACCGAAAGAAGTCAACTCAACGTTGAATTCAGTTTGTTCTTCAACAGCAGCAGCAGCAGGACCTGCAGCAACAGCTACAGCAGCAGCAGATACGTTGAATTTTTCTTCGAAAGCAGAAATAAGTTCAACAAGTTCAAGAACAGTTTTTTCAGCAACTGCGTTTAAGATTTCTTCGTTTGTTAAAGCCATGAGAGTAACTCCAAATGGGTATTGAATGGTGTGAAAATAGATTTAAGCTTATGCAGCTTCTGACTCGTTTTTCTCTTGAAGCGCTGTAAGTAAGCGGCCCAATTTCGAAATAGGAGCTTGAAGAACATTGGCAAGCATAGTAAGTGCTTTCTCTTGGTTCGGAAGATTCGCGATAACGCTAACTTCAGCACCTTGATAAAGTTTGCCGTCAAATGCAGCAGCTTTAAGTTCAAATGCTTTGTTAGTTTTAGCAAATTCTTCGAACAAGCGAGCAGCTGCGCCCATGTCGTCTTCAGAAGTTGAGAAAGCCAAGATTGTTGGGCCAACAAGGTTGTCGTTCAAGATATTGAATTGAGTATCTTGAAGAGCGCGTTTAGCCAAAGTATTACGTACAACGCGTGTAGCAACACCTAACTTACGAGCTTCAACACGAAGAGCAGTTAATTGCTCAACAGTTAAACCTTGGTAGTCAGCAACAACAGCAGCAAATGCAGTAGAAGCAACTTCAGTTACTTCAGCTACGATCTGTTTTTTGCCTTCGATAAGAAGAGCCATTGTAAAACCTCCTAACGGTGATTTATGCACTCCAACGAGTACACTCCCAATTCGTAAATTTATTGCTAAATTTACACGCGGAGGATGAACAAATCACACCACCGCGTCTACTCGGACTGGACTTTTAAGAAGCGAGCTCCGAAGAACTCCCCTCGCCCGAGGTCTTTGACGCTGATAAACAAATATTTATCAATTCAAAGTTTGCCTAAGTTGCGCAAGAGTTCCGAAACCGGTTGCTCTTGCATAAGTTTTAAAGCAGTGCTTTTAAACTTACTCAGGGCTTTAAAATTCTGTTAAATAAGTCGAGACTTATTTAGAAATGTTTGCTACGTCAACAACAAGACCTGGGCCCATAGTTGAGCTTAGAGTGATCTTTTGAACGTAAACACCTTTAGAAGTCGCAGGTTTTGCTTTCTTAAGGTCAACGATAAGCGCTTCAACGTTTGAACGAATAGCTTCAGCAGTAAAACCTACTTGACCAATCGCAGCGTGGATAATACCCGCTTTGTCTACACGGTAACGTGCTTGACCAGCTTTTGCATTTTTAACTGCAGTAGCAACGTCAGGAGTTACAGTACCCACTTTAGGGTTAGGCATTAAGCCACGTGGACCAAGAATCGTACCTAATTTACCCACAACACGCATAGCGTCAGGTGCAGCAATTACCACGTCAAAGTCAAGGTTACCCGCTTGGATGCTCTCAGCAAGATCATCAAAACCAACGATGTCTGCGCCTTCAGCTTTAGCAGCTTCAGCAGCAGCGCCTTGAGCAAATACAGCAACACGTACAGTTTTACCAGTACCTGCAGGAAGTGTAGTCGCGCCACGAACAACCTGATCAGATTTACGTGGGTCAACACCTAGATTTACAGCTACATCCAAAGATTCTTTGAATTTAGCAGCAGGTAGGCTGTTAAGAACTTGTACTGCTTCTTCCAAAGTGTAAACTTTGTTTGCTTCAATAGCAGCAGCAATGGCTTTTTGACGTTTAGTTAATTTAGCCATGTCTTATAGCTCCACTTCCAAGCCCATAGAACGCGCAGAACCAGCAATGGTACGTACACGTGCGTCTAAATCAGCACCAGTTAAATCTGGTTCTTTAGTAGTCGCAATTTCTTCTAATTGAGCGCGAGTCAACTTACCAACTTTAGTTTTGTTAGGTACAGCTGAACCCTTAGTAATACCAGCAGCTTTCTTAAGAAGAATCGCAGCAGGTGGAGTTTTCATGATGAATGTGAACGACTTGTCGTTGTACACAGTAATCACTACAGGAATTGGAAGACCTTGTTCAACTTTTTGTGTAGCAGCATTGAATTCTTTACAGAATGCCATGATGTTAACACCACGTTGACCTAGTGCAGGACCAATCGGTGGAGATGGATTCGCTTTACCAGCTGGAACTTGCAGCTTGATATAGCCGTCAATCTTCTTAGCCATTTCAAATTACCTCTGGGTACAAACGCCGCTAGGCTCCCCAACATTATTCATGTAACAAAACTGTTACAACAACAATGCCCGATCCATAATAAATCGGGCGTTTTCAATCCAATTTAAATTAGTTCGCTTTTTCGACTTGACGAAATTCGAGCTCAACCTGAGTTGGACGATTGAATACATTGATTGTCAACGTTAAACGTGACTTCTCGTAAAGAACTTCTTCCACCACGCCTTTAAAGTCGGTGAATGGACCATCAATAACGAGTAATTCTTCGCCTGGCTCAAACATTGTCTTAGGACGAGGTGCTTCACCAGTATTGCGTACACGTGCAAGAATCGCATCAGCTTCTTTTTGCGTAATTGGAGCCGGTTTTTCAGCCGTACCACCAATAAAGCCTAATACTTTTGGACATTCTTTAACAATGTGCCAAGTATCATCATTCATTTCCATTTCAACTAATACATAGCCAGGAAAGAATTTACGCTCTGATTTACGCTTCTTGCCATCCTTCATTTCTACGACTTCTTCAGTCGGAACGAGGACTTCACCAAAGCTATCGGCTACAGCGCTACGCTGGATTCGATCATTAAGCGAGCGTAACACCTGTTTTTCATAACCTGAATAGGCATGAATAATGTACCAACGTTTCATAGCTCTCTTACCCGATAATAAACTTCATTAACCAGCCTAAAATGTAATCAAAACACCATAAAACAATGGAAGCGATTACAACAACCGCAAGAACATGCCAAGATGTGGTCACTGTTTCCTGCTTGGTCGGCCAAGTCACACGACGCAACTCGATTCGCGCATCTTTCAACAAACGAACAAAGCCTTTGCCTTGATGGGTGGCGTATAATAAACCTAAAGCCACTACGATACAAGCCAAAATCACACCAACGCGCACACCAACATTATTCGCAGGTGCCCAATACGCTGGCAAATACTGACCCACCATAGTCACACCAATGAGTAAAATCAATGCGATAACCCATAGAACAATATCTAACGGGGAACCAGAATTAACAACTTCAGCAGAATTATTTCTTTGTGGAATTGGCGCTTCGCTTAATGCGTCACGCGATTTATCATTCGACATTTTTGTACTCGTCGTAGGCTTCGCGACTTATTATATGACAATTTAACCAGCATCAAGCTTTTTTTTAAAAAAATGGCAGGCCAGGAGGGACTCGAACCCCCAACATTCGGTTTTGGAGACCGACGCTCTACCAATTGAACTACTGACCTATAATACAAATCGGGAACTTAAGTCCCCGACCTGTAGTTTCAACTTATCGT